>CALXZQ010000033.1 GCA_944393275.1 uncultured Clostridia bacterium | reverse complement strand
GTAGCGAAGATGTGATTCGAACACATGACCCTTCGGGTATGAACCGAATGCTCTAGCCAACTGAGCTACTTCGCCATTTCAATAACATTTAATATTATAATAGCTTATGGTAATTTTGTCAATATTATACGGCAAATAATTTTTTATTTGCCGCTTATATAATAATATATTAATTAATGTTCGTCTCTTTCAGAGGATTGTATTATTTGTTGTTTTTCACTAGTTTTAGATTTGCTTTGACTTCCTGTTCTTGGTTGAATTTTAGGTTTTTTAATTCCTAATCTATCTTTCTCTTCTTCATCATCATCAACAGTCATTGTTTGAATTCCATTTCTTTCTACTAAATCACTAAGTCCTTTGGCACTTTGTCTATTTAATTCAGCTAGATCTTCAGGATTATAACCTTTGTCATCATCTAACTCTTCGTCATATCCTCCTGCTAGGCCTTTTAATAATTCTTTTACTGCTCTAAATGGATTTCTAGCCATATTTTCTCTTAGTCTATAACTAAGATTCTCACCTCTCTTTTTCACACTATAATAATATATTAACATAATTTTATGGATTTGTCAATCTCTTACAATTCTTCTTTACTTGTATTGCCTTAATATGCTTTTTCAAATGCATATTCTTGTCTTCTATTTATTACATAACTACTTCCCATAACTGTTTTTGCATTATTTTTTACTTGAGCACCTATTTCTCCTATCTCTAATATATTGTCAAATCTACCTGAATCCACTTCTACCACTCCAATTGATATTGATGTTAGTGGGAATTGTTCAAGTACCCCTTTTCTATTTACTACTTCCAAGTACCCTCTATTTCTGTCTTCTTCTGTAAAGTATTCTACTACTTTTCTATCAAACTCTCCCATAATATTTTGACAAACATCATCATAATTTGTTTCTGATATTATTGCTACAAAATCATCTCCGCCTATATGTCCGACAAAGCTATCATTATTTTTTAATTTATGTATATTTTCAACAATAGTCTGTGCTGTAAATTTTATTATTTCATCACCTTTTACAAATCCATAAATATCATTATATGACTTAAAATTATCTAAATCTAAATATAGTACAGCAAAATCTTCATCATTTAAAACTCTTTTCTTTAATTCAGCATGTATTTGTACATTTCCTGGCAAACCTGTTAAAGGACTCACTCTTCTATTAGTACTAATCAATCTTATCAAGTTTTTGATTGTATGATATATATATTGTTCTTCTACTGGTTTTTTTATATAGTATTCCACTTTCGTTTCTAATACTTTTAATATATGTTTTTTTTCAGTATTTGATGATTCTACTATTATAGGTGTTATACTATTATCTTCATTTACTCTTATTGTTGAACATAGCTCTACTATATCTCTATTTATATTATCTTCATTTATAATTATTAGTGATGGAATATTTCTTAGTGCTATTTCTATTTCCTCTGTTCTTACATTTTGAAAATTATATTCTTTATCGTATTTAAATATATCTTTTAATCTTTCTGTAGTATTTATATTATCATCTATAATATATATATCTTGTACCATATCTTACTCCTTTGTTTTCCTTTTTCTCTTTAGAATTTTTATTTTGTCATTTAATATTTGTGATATTACTTCTGATTTCATCGTAGGGAATGCTCTTTTTAATCTATATACATGTTTATACAATTTTAATCTTAGTTTCTTTTGTTTTAATTTTAAATCATTTATAATTGTTTGTAAAGACTCAAGGTTGCTTTGTTTTGCTCCTTCTCCAATTTTTTTCAATTCTTCTAGTTTCTCTAGTTTTTCTTTAATTGTTTCCCCTATCTCTCTTATTTTTTCTACTTTTATTGTTATATTTCTTATTTTAATTATACTTATTGTTGCATCTATAATTAGATATGTATATACAACAATTAGGATATATAATATTATTCCTTCCGGTATCTGGGTAATTTTACTTTCTATAAACGGATGAACTATATATGTAAATATTATTCCAAGAATTCCCCAAATTAGTGAGTTTAATAAACATACTCTACCTTTTATATTAAATTTATTTTGCGAATAATCCCAATATTTTGTATTAAATACTTTTTCTAATCCCCAACCAACAATATATTCCCAAATGGATAAAATCAAGAATCCTAGAATAAATACCAATATTGGTGATTCTTTAAATTCTCCCAGTCCTAGGTACATTATTATTGCACCTATACCATATATAGGACAGAATGGTCCATATAAAAAACCACTATTTACAAATTTCTTTTCTAATATTGTTTTTAGTACAGATTCTAATATCCATCCTATAAATGAATAAATTAGAAAGTACGCTAGTATATTTATAATATTTATCTCCATAGTTTTCCTCTTTTTATAAAATATTATAGACAGGATATTACCTGTCTAAATTTTTAGTCTGCAATATAATTGTATTCAGCTGTTTCGACTTTTTCTAGTCCATCATTATTTCTACCTATTACTTTAATTTCATTATAACCTGGTTGTACTTGATATCTATATTGTATCTTTGTTCCTCCATCTTGTGTTTCTAGTACTCTTCCACCTTGGTCATTTACATATATTATCATTTCTTTCATTAAAGATACTTCATCTATTGCTGTCATTATAACAATACTCTTATCTGTTGGATCTACCTCTATTGACACTTCTGGTTCAGTTATTGCTTTTACTTCTAATGTTCTGGTTACTTGTTTTCCTTTTGAGTTTACTGCTACTACTACTAATTGGTGTATTCCTGGTTTAATATCTATTTCTGTTTCTATCTGTGCATTACTATCTGCTGGTATCTCTATTTGTTGTTCTTCCTCTTCATCCCATCTGTATGTAATTAAGGTTAATTGTTCATTATCTTTTGCTTTTATCTTTATCTTCGTTCCTGCCTCTTCAAGTGTTAGCTGAGGTTCTGTTGGATCTGCCATAAATTCTTTTGAATATGTTGATTCGTTTCCTTCGATATCTGTTGTAGTTATATTCAATACATTATTTCCAGAAGGTACGTCAATTGTAGTTTCTAAACTATTTGATCCATCTCCTGGGATTTCTGTACTTTCTCCACCATTCCAATTATATGATACTTTTGTTATCTCTTTAGTGTGTGTTATTGTTATTATTAATTTATTGTCTTGTCTTGAAGTCGTTATATTAGGTTTTCCATCATCAGCTGTTGTTTGTGAGTCATTATCTGAAAGCATACTAATTATTGATTTTCCTGCTAATATTAAGCCAAATATTATTAATATTATAACAAAGAAAATCAATATTTTTTTCATCTCTATTTGTACTTTTGGTGCATTTTTCTTAGTTTGTTTTTTCATTTCTACACTTAGAATTTGGTTCATACTTTCACCTCGTCACATAATAAAATTATATCATATTACTAAATTGTTGTAAATATCCGTTTTTTTGATTTTTCATATATGCAGCAAGGCGAAGATTTTATTAATCCCCGCCTTATATTTTTATTATTTTAAAGTCTATTTTAATACGTATCTTTTTATTAATACTACTCCTACAGCTATTGTAGTTAATACTAATAGTGATAATCCTATGAACATATTCTCTTTACCTAATATAATTGATAACATTACTGGTGCATCATCTTGATCATCTTCTCCATCTATAAAGTTATCTGGTGTTGAGTCTATATCATCATTATCGTCTTCACTTATTTCTGCTATATTAGTTTTTACACCCATATTATCTCCATTTATCCAGGTTAGTACTATTGGCACACTTGCACTTTCTCCTGGTTGTAATAGAGTATTTTCTAATGCTCTTGTTCCAACTCTTTCTCTTCCATTTAAGGATTCTCTTGGATACCATGCTGGGTTATCTTCTTGTACAAATTTTAGTCCTTCTGGTATATAGTCTGTTATTTCATTTGCATGTCCTGCAATTTCACCTTCATTTGTTACTTTTATTTGGAACTCAAATTTTACTGTTACCTGATCTAGTTTGTTTCTATGTAAGTCTACTTTTACTATTGGCTCTGGATCTTCTTCCCCTGTATGTCCTGTGTCAGTTACTGTCTGCTGTCCATTTTCAATAAGTATTACTTTACTTACCCATTTTTTTAATGATAGATCAAAATATTTTACTTTAATATATTCTTTATCAAGGTCATCTTCTCCTTCACCATTTCCTGGTGTTGAGTCTATATCATCTACTGGTTCATTATTTTCATCTCTATCATCTGCTATTTCTGCAGTATTTACTACTATTCTATCAGAAGTATTTGGTTCTGTTACTTTAAATCTTACTAATACATCTTTATGGTCTGGATTTTCATCATCAATTGCTTTTCCTAAATCTAGTGCTTTTATTAAGTTTGCTCCTGGTTCTTTTTCTTGTTCTTTTGATAAATAATCTGTTCTTATTATATCTGCTTCTTCAGGATTTTCTGTCTTTACATATTTCTTCCCTGCATATTCAAATATGTCATTATCTGAACTATTATTTGAAACTTCTTTAAACATTTCCCATCTATATTCTTGGTTTTGAGTATCTTCAGGCAAGAACATTAGTCCTTCTGGCACATCATCTACTATTTGACTTGCATATCCATCTACTAAACCTTCATTGTATATTCTTATTGTATATGTTACTATATTGCCATTTTCTACTTCTAAAGGAACTTTTGTATGCTCATATTTTAGATTCCCATCCTCTCCCATAGATACTTGAGGAATTCTATCTGTTATTTCTTCTTCATCTATTCCAGTAATAAATTTTCTTAATGCTAAATCAAAATATATTGTTACTACTTTCTCAAAATCATCATCGTCTTCTTGTCCTGGAATATATGGATCACCACTTGCTATTTCTGGATCTTTATATGATGGTAATTCTTCATCTGTTGGTAAATCTAAGTTATCAGAATCTGAATCTCTATCTGCTATATCATTTCCATTTTCGTCTTTATATTCTGTTATTTCTGCTAAATTTGTTAGTTTCTTACCAATTGGTGTAGTATCTTTAACTTTACATCTGATTTGTACATCTTTATAGTCTAGTGTTGTTCCTCCATCATATGCATCTATTAGATTTTCTCTAGAATCACTTTCTTTTTCCTTTGACAAATATTTTGTTGTTACAATTCTTCCATCTTCTGAAACTTCCCATTCATATTGTTGATTTATTGGATCATCTGGTAAAAATTCTAATTCTTCTGGTAAATAGTCAGTTATTTCATTTGCATAACCATCTATATCTCCTTCATTATATACTCTTATTGTATATGTTACTATATCTCCTAATTTAATAGATAAAGGTTTTTTAGTATGGTTATAGTTTGCTGTTGTACCTGTGCCATTTTGTAATGGTGTTACATCTACATCTGGTTCTCTACCTAATATTTTTGTTTCTCCCACACCAGTAATAAATTTTCTCAAAGCTAAATCAAAACTTTTTATTACTATTTTTTCAAAGTCATCATCATCTTCTTGTCCTGGAATATATTTATCTCCGCTTGCTATTTCTGGGTCTTTATAACCTGGTAATTCTTGATCTGATGGTAAAACTAAATTGTCTGCCTCTGAATCTATATCCTTTACATCATTTCCATTTTTATCTTTATATTCTGTTATTTCTGCTATATTGGTTATTTTTTTACCAGCCAAAGCGGAATCTTTTACTCTACATCTTATTAGTACATCTTTATAGTCTAGTGTTGTTCCTCCATCATATGCATCTAATAGATTTTCTCTTGATGCACTTTCTTTTTCCTTTGATAAATATTTTGTTGTTACAATTCTTCCATCTGCAGAAACTTCCCATTCATATTGTTGATTTATTGGATCATCTGGTAAAAATTCTAATTCTTCTGGTAGATAGTCAGTTATTTCATTTGCATAACCATCTACTTCTCCTTCATTATACACTCTTAATGTATATGTTACTATATCACCTACTTGTACTCCTAAAGGTTGTTTTGGATGATTATATATTGCAGTTGTATCTGTTCCATTCTGTAATGGTGTTACATCTACTTCTGGTTCTCTACCTAATATTGTTGAATTACCTATTTGTGATATAAATTTTCTTAATGCTAAATCAAAGTTTTCTACTATTAATTTTTCGAAGTCATCATCATCTTCTTGTCCTGGGATATATGGATCACCACTTGCTATTTCTGGATCTTTGTAATTTGGTAAATCAGAATCTGGTGGTAATACAAATCCTCCATCTGGTACGGAATCTATATCTGTTATATCATTTCCGTCTTTATCTGTTGCAATTGTAATTTGTGCTAAATTTGTAATTTTTTTAGTTCTTATTGCTTCTTTTACAATACATTTTACTTGTACATCTTTATAATCTAATGTTGTTCCGTTAAATGCTTTAATTATATTTGCTGCATTGTTTGCCGCATTATTTGAATGTGCTAATTTTTGAGTTGATATTTCTCTTGAATTATTTGGATTTATTATCCATCCATTACTTGCATTAAATCTTGTTTCTTCTGGATAATTTACTAAATCATTTATAAATTCTAGCTCCTCTGGTAGATAGTCTGTTATTTCACCAACATATCCGTCTACTTCTCCTTCATTATATACTCTTATTGTATATGTTACTATATCGCCTGTTTTTACTGATACAGGTTCTTTTGAATGATTGTATATTGCTGTATGATTATTTATATCTATTGGTGTTTTTTGTAGTGGTGTTACATCTACTGTTGGTGCTCTATTTATTTCTATATCATTTACTTGTGAAATAAATTTTCTTAATGCTAAATCAAATATTTTTTCTGGTATTTTTTCTATTGGAACTGAATTTTCACCTTCTATATCATTTGGTGTTTTATTAATTTCAACTAATGGTTGTGTTGTATTTGTTGCATTGCTTATAGTCCAATATGTCATGTTTGTTGTTTTATAACTTCCATTTATTCTAAAATTAACCTCTGTTACTGTTTCTGATATTGATTCAGGTAATGATATATAAAATTCTTGTCCAATTAATTGTTCTATACTCATTGATGTAGGTTGTTTATTTGAGTTTAATAATTGGTAACCTGTTATTTCTTCTCCATCTTGGTCTGTAAATCCTGCATAAGTTAATGTATATGGTAATGTATTATTTTTATTTATTCTATATGGTCCTACTATATATCTTGAATTATTTTCATCATATTCTGCTGTTGGTTTCATTTCATCTAATGATATTGGACTAGATGATATATCCCCATCATATTGTGTTAGGTTCGCTGGATTCTTTGCTTCTGTAACCAAGTATGTAAATAAATCTTGCATATCTGCATATCTATATGTATTTACATCGTCTATATGTACATATTCTGTTTTTCCAGGTTTAACTGATTGAAACACATTATTTAATTCTGGATATCCTCCAACATCTAGATGATATTTAGAATCATCTGTATTTGTAAAATACCATATTGCTAACTGCTGTATTACATCTATATCATCGTCTGTAAGTTCTGTATCTGCTGCATATTGT
Source organism: uncultured Clostridia bacterium (assembly GCA_944393275.1). Lineage (GTDB taxonomy): Bacteria > Bacillota > Clostridia > TANB77 > CAG-508 > Merdicola. Next base: position 4,240 of record CALXZQ010000033.1, on the reverse strand, counting down.
CCTAATGCTGCTTCTAATAGTGCTTGCCTATCTGCACTAGAATTTTCTGCTGAAGGTATGTATGCATGGTCTAATATCCATAATATACTTTTATAATTTTGAGTTAAATCACTGTGTAGACTTGGTATTGAATCTTTATCTTTTAAATCATAAGAGGCATTATATTCCTCACTAAATTTACCTGGTGTTTCAGAATAAAAGCCCTGTTCAGACTTTAGGCAATATACTATGGTATCATAATCTATGGCCCCATTATTTTGCTTATAAATTTTCCATATAGTTTGATTTAATACTTTATATCCATATTGTGTACCATCTTCTCTTCTCTCTCTATATTCTTGTAGCCCAAAAGTTGATGTTGCAGCATAAGATGCTGTTGACATCAATAATGAACTTAGTATTAAAATAATGCTTACAGCTAGAGCTCCTAATATTTTTTTAATTTTCATTTTATTCATCCTTCTTATATAAATATAATACTCGTTGTTATAATTTTACTACTTATAAACAACAAGTCAATAGCACTTTCCCCCATTATTTGGCATGTTTTCTTTTTATAATAATTTTAACTGTTTTGTTATTACGGAAACTACTATTAGAGTTTTTTACACATCCATTACAATTATATTACATTTTTATAAATTTTTCAATATAATTTGTAAAAAAAGTATTGATATTATAAGGGTTTTCGATATTTTTTATATTTTTTTTAATTTTATATGCTAGATATTATTTTTTATTTATTTATTCTTGACTTATTTATTTTTTTTTGTTATTATAATTATGTTTTATTTCTGCGGGAATAGCTCAGTTGATAGAGCGCTGCCTTGCCAAGGCAGAGGTCGCGGGTTTGAGCCCCGTTTCCCGCTCCATTTTTTTAATAAATATATGGTTCTATTTTAAGATTTATTTCATATAATATTATTATATTATGGCGCTATAGCCAAGTGGTAAGGCACGAGTCTGCAAAACTCTGATCCCCGGTTCGAATCCGGGTGGCGCCTCCAGAAAAACGAGAAAACTTAAATATATTTAAGTTTTCTCATTTTTATTTTTATAGCTTTATCTAATTTTTCCTGACTCCCTTTAAATGTATATACCTTATTTTTTTGTATTCATATGAATTTATATTTCTATTATAAGAATCAAAAGTATGTGAGGCTACATATATTTTATTATTTATATTTTCTACTACAATTAAAGAGTGTGAGAATTTTAATCCATCAAATGATAACTGTATAACATCTCCTATTTCCACATTACTTACTTCTTCTCCAAATGGACCTATTTCTTTATTATTTATTAGAAAATTATATAAATATTCTACTCCTGTCCAGGAAGGAGATTTATCATTACCATTATTATAATACCACCCTAATGTCTTTTTATAATTCATAATCCCACTTCCAGCATATATGCATTGTGAGATAAAATTGGTACAATCTCCTCCTATTTTATCAAAATTATAATATGCTGGGTTTCTTTTCAATGCCCATTTCTTTGCATATTCAATAGCTTTTTTTCTATTATATTTATCTATATACACAGTTTTTCCTCCATAATATAATTATATGAATAAGATTAACTAATGTTAATATAAAAAATGAGGGTCCCAGAAATTACTCTGAGACCCTGTTTGGATTATAATGCTTTTATTTTTGGGAATAGTTCTCTATTGAATTTGAAGCCCTGTTTTTCCTGCTATTTCTGTAGTCTGCCATTCCTGGATAAGGCCGGTGCGACTCAATGACTGCTCTTACTGCATCTTTCATGAGAGGCACAACCTTTTTGATAGACTCCTCATTCATCAGAACAGAAGCATATGACGGCGTAATGTCAAAATAGTCTGCTGCTGAAATTAAAGTGCACTCTTTGTGTGCTACATAGAAGGCCATCTCCCGGATAAGCTCTCTTACTTCTTCACTAGTTCTTTTTCCCATTTTCTGCATCCTCCTAATACAATGTATCACCTTTTAGGTGTTTTGGACTATTTATATTATATCACAAAGTTACATAATCTTCAATTACTAACATTATATCAACTTCATCCCATATTATGTAGTCCTATTATTTATTAAATACTAGCTTCCTAACCACTTCGAAGTTAGCATCATTATCAGTTAATACTATATCAAAATTATTTTTATATAATTCTAAATTACTATCTGTATCATCATTAGGTAGACCTATACTAATGGTTTTACTCCAATTTTCTTTTTCTACCATTTTTTTATCATCTATTATATCCCCTAATAATAAGATAGTTTTTTTAGTATTTATTTGTTTTTCTAATTCTTGAGGTAAATTTCCTTTAGTAGTTTTATTAGTTGTATGAATTATTTTATTTTTAAATCTTTCCATTTCTCCTTTATCATTGAATATAATAAAATTGCTAATTACAAATATATTTCCATAATAGCAATGATTGTCCTTTAAAAATTGTTCTATAACATTTCCTATACCCGCTGACAATATAATGACGGGAATATTGTGTGAATACATACTTTTTAAAAAATCTTGAGCATTATCTCTAAAGACTAAATTACTTTCCCTAACCGATTTTTCTAATTTTTCTTTTGTTAGACCATATTCATAATATAAATCTAAAACATCTTTGTACCACTTTTCCATCATTTCTTCTTTTTCATTTTTTGGCATAGAATAATCTAATTCTATAGGTCTATATATTAAATATAATTCATTTAATTTGTTTTTAAATTCTTCTCCTAATAATATTCCTGTTGCATCCCATGAATCTACTCCTGATGTTCCAGTAATTGTTCTGTCAAAGTCTATTGCAACATACATACTTTTTGTATCTAGTTTAACTTTTTTTATTTTTTCTCCATCTAAATATATCATGTTTTTCTCCTTCAATTTAAATAAATATTACTATAATTTTAATTTTTTTCAATTATTGGTACATATAAAACAAGGAAGCGCAAGACTTAAGTACTTAGTCTTGCGCTCCTTGGCGGAGTTATTTCTTTTGCATTTTCTTCCAAGCCATTTGAGCCTCTTTGAAAGACTTCTCGTCATTCATAAGGAACATTGAGTGAGGTGCCTGACGGATGTCCATCTCTCTTCCTTTGTCTGACAGAGTAGCCTTGAAGGCTTCCACCGAGGTGGTTTCACCTTCAATAAGCACGGCCTGTTGCCCGGAACATAAAAGAAACATTGTTGTATTCATGATGCTATTCCTCCTTGAGCAATGCTCTTTATTTTTGTTAACTAATGTTACAATAATATTATATCATATGGTTATAAATTTGTAAACTTAGGGTCATTTTATCCTTACTCTTCATCATTTCCTTTTAATTTTTCGGCTCTATCTGCTGCAATCAAGCTATCTATCATCTCATCAATATTTCCATTTAAAAAATCTTCCATTTGATAAATACTTAATCCTATTCTATGATCGGTTATTCTTCCTTGAGGATAGTTATATGTACGTATTTTTTCACTTCTGTCTCCGCTTCCTACTTGAGATTTTCTTGCATTTGCAAGCTCTGCATCTTGTTTTGCCTTTTCTTGTTCATATAACCTAGATCTTAATAATTTCATTGCATATTCTCTGTTTTGTACCTGAGATCTCTCTGTTTGGCATTCTACTACCATTCCAGTTGGCTCATGTATAAGTCTAACTGCTGATGATGTTTTATTTACATGTTGTCCTCCCGCTCCTGATGCTCTAAATACCTCCATCTTTATATCTGATGGGTTTATTTCAATATCAACATCTTCTACGACAGGTAATACAGCTACAGTTGCTGTGGATGTATGTATCCTGCCACTACTCTCTGTATCTGGTACTCTTTGTACTCTGTGTACACCACTTTCAAATTTTAATCTACTATATGCTCCCTTACCTGTAATCATAAATGAGATTTCTTTATAGCCGCCTAATCCTGTTTCGTTCTCATTTAAAACTTCTAATTTCCAATGCTTCTTTTCTGAATACATTGAATACATTCTAAATAAGGTTCCTGCAAATAGGGCTGCTTCTTCTCCTCCTGCTCCCGCTCTAATTTCGCATATAATATTCTTATCATCATCTTTATCCTTTGGTATTAAAAGTATTTTTAACTCCTCTTCTATTTTTTCCAGTTTTTCTTTTGATTCATAATACTCTGCTTCAGCTAATTCTTTAACTTCTTTATCAGCCATCATTTCTTTTGCGTCTTCCATTTCTTGGTTGACTTTTTTATATTCTTTATATTTTTCAACTATATCAGATATT
>CALXZQ010000032.1 GCA_944393275.1 uncultured Clostridia bacterium | reverse complement strand
TAGTTTGAAAATAAAATGTAAAAAAATAAAACCAAAATAGATAAAAAAGGGCATAGTTCCCCCTTACCCCCAAGAAAGAAATTAAGTTATGGGAGCAGAATTTGCAGATTTAGAATTAATTAATAATAAAAGTTCTTCTTCTGTAATACCAAGAGATATAAGTTGTTTAGTAGATTGCAAGAAGTTGTTTTTAGTATATTTAATTTTATCTTTATCAGATGTTTCAACTTTTGATAAGTCAGAAGGATTAAAAGTTTCACCAGTTGATAACATATGGTAAATAGCAACTAATATTTTTCTTGCAATGGCAATTGTAGCACGTTTCTTTCCTCTACGTTTAGCAAGTTGCTTGTATTTGTTAGCATAATAATCACAATATTTATCTTTCACAGCAGAATGAGCTACTTCAACTAAAGCAGGTTTTAAATAAACACCAGCACGAGAAATTTTAACAGATTTCTTTTTGCCAGCAGATTCATTGCACCCAGGTGCTAAACCAGCCCAAGAAGCTAAACGGTAATGAGAAGAAAATTGACTCATATCAGTACCAATTTCTGCAATAATAGATATAGCAGAATTCCTATCAATACCAGGTATAGTGCATAAAAAGTCAATATAACCTTCATAAGGTTTTACAACAATATCAATTATCTTTTTTACTGATTTAATAGTAGTATTAAGATAATCAATATGGCTTTGAATAATAGTCATACGTTCCTTTTGTGCATCAACCCAAGATATACCATTGATAGAATTAAAAATATCTTCATTTGAAGCTTTACAACTACCGATGAATATTTTTAAAAATATCTTCGCTATTAAATTCATTCTGTGATAAAATAGTATTGATGATAGCAGAAGATGATTTACCAAATATATCGGAAAAGACCATATCTAATTTGCAATTTCCTACTGTGAGAGCATTAGTGAACCTGTTTTTCTCAGAGGTACGCATATTAGTTAATTTGTAGAGATAACGAGTGAGTTCTCTAAGTACTCTAATGTCTTTAGTTGGAATAAAACTGCTACGTACTATTCCAAGCTTAAAAAGGTCAGCAATCCATTTGGCATCTTTGTTATCATCTTTTTCGCCTTTAATACATCTTACCCATTTAGGATTAGCAACGACGACATTAGAAATATAACCTTCTAATGTATTGTATACAGGAATATAATATTTTCCAGTAGATTCCATGCATACATTCTGACAGTCGTTTTCTAATAGCCAATTTCTAAATTCAATTAAGGAATTGTTAAAGGTAGAAAAACGTTTACGAAGATATTGTGGTTTGATGGATGTAGAGTCACAAATAACTGCTACAATAAAAGATTTGTGCACATCAACACCACAGGCTTTAGAATAAATAACATCCATTTCAAAAACACCTCTTAAAATAAATTTGTGGGAATATAGGGACTGTGCAATTAACACTATAAAATAACTATCAGTCAATGATTAGTTTACAATCTCAAGGGATTACTCATGTGTGCTTGAAACAACTGCACTTGCACTGTTTAATATACTGATTTAATCTGTGAGTTACAGAAATCTGCAACTCCTCCTACCGTGCTTTGTAGTATATATTCCCTTGAAATATTATATAAAGAAGACGCTTCAAACACAAGGTTTTCATACCTATGTGTGCCTTCGAGCAGGCGAGAAAGGAATGGAATTTAATATGAAAAAAATTATCTTATCAATTGAAGGGATGACATGTAGTGCTTGCTCAAATGGTTTAGAAAAATATTTAAATAAGCAAAATGGAATTATAAATGCATCTGTAAATCTTGTAATGGCAAATGCTACAGTAGATTATGATGAAAAAATATTAGATCAAGATAAAATAGAGAAGTATGTAAAACAAGCAGGATTTAAAAGTTTAGGAATATTTAAAGAATTTAAAATAGAAAAAAGATCTAAAAATGAAAAGATAAAATTTATTATATTTTCAATTCTAGCAATAATATTAATGTATATTTCAATGGGACATATGATAAATTTACCAACAATACAATTCTTAGATCCACATCAAAATCCAATTGAATATGTCTGGGCATTATTAATATTGACTATTTTATTCTTAATATATGGATATGATATATTAAAAAATGGATATAAAAATTTAATTCATAGAATACCTAATATGGACACATTGGTATCAATTGGAGTAATAAGTAGTTTTATATATAGCCTATATGGAATGTATATGGTAATTAAGGGTGATAATAGCCATATAATGAACTTATACTTTGAATCTTCAGCAATTATTATATATTTTATAAAACTAGGTAGATATCTTGATGGGATTAGTAAAGATAAGACAAAGGATGCAATTAAAAAATTAGTAGAAATAACACCAAATCAAGCAGTTATTGAGGTTGATGGGATAGAAAAGACGGTTACATTAGATGAGATAAAAAAAGGAGCAATAATAATTGCAAAACCAGGAGAGAAAATTGCAGTAGATGGAGAAATAATTGAAGGAAAAGCACATCTAGATGAAGCTTTTATAACTGGAGAAAGTAAGCCAATTGCTAAAACAGTTGGAGAAAAGGTTATAGCAGGAAGTTTAAACTATGATGGATATTTAAAGTACAGAGCAGAGAAAATTGGAAGAGAATCTACTGTATCTGAAATAGTAAGATTAGTAATAGAAGCAAGTAATACTAAAGCACCAATTGCAAAAATAGCAGATAAAATATCAGGAATTTTTGTCCCAGTAGTAATACTTATTGCTATTATTACATTTATCATATATTTAATATTAGGTTATGGAATGCCAATTAGCATAACGACATTTGTTACAATATTAGTTGTAGCTTGTCCTTGTAGTTTAGGTCTAGCAACTCCACTTGCCATTGTAGTAAGTGAAGGAGTCTGTGCAAGCAATGGAATATTAGTAAAGAAAAGTGAAATACTTGAGAATGCTTCAAAAGTAAGTACTATAGTCTTTGACAAAACAGGAACTTTAACGTACGGAAAGTTAAAGATATCTAAAATGAATAACTATAGTAATATGGAAGATGGAAAGATATTAGAATTAGTAGGTAGTATAGAGAGCAAATCTGCACATCCAATAGGTAAAGCTTTTATAGATTATATGGAAGAAAATAAGATTAATAAGAAAGACATAGAAAACTTTGAAGATGCATCAGGGTATGGAATTATTGGAAAAATAGATGGTAAAGAAATAATATTAGGAAATAGAAAAATCATAGATAAATATGGTATTGAAAACAATCATATAGAAGATGAAAAACAATTAGCCTCAGAAGGAAATAGTATTATATATGTGGCAATAGATAGAAAAATTACTGCTATTATAGGTGTAAATGATATTGTAAGAGAAAATTCAAAAGATGTAATACGCCTATTAAATGAAAAAAATATCCAAACCATTATGCTTACAGGAGATAATAAAGAAACCGCTGAAAAAGTGGGAAAAGAATTAGGAATTACAAAAGTTATTTCTAATGTTATTCCATCAGAAAAAGCAGATATGATAAAAAAATTAAAAGAAGAGAATAATTATGTAATGATGTGTGGGGATGGAATTAATGATAGTCCAGCACTGGCAAATGCAGATATAGGAGTTAGTGTAAAAAGTGGAACAGATATAGCAATGGATTCTTCTGATGTAATTTTAACTAAAAACGATCTGAATTCAATAGTTAAATTAATTAATATTAGTGAAAGAACGATAAGAAACATAAAACAAAATTTATTCTGGGCATTTTTCTATAATGCACTCATGATACCTATTGCTATGGGGGTATTAAAACCAATTGGAATAACAATAAACCCTATGATTGCAAGTTTAGCAATGGTATTTAGTAGTATTACAGTTATATTAAATGCATTAAGATTAAGAAAGCAGTAAATAAGAAACTAGGTATTTATTTTACCTAGTTTTTTGTTTAAGGTAAAAAAATATATACAAAAAATAAATTGAAAATTGGTATAGATAAATAATAAGTTACAATAAAGATAATATATAATAAAGAATAGAATTATGGAAGTTTTTAATATTTGACATAGATATTTTTTTATGATAATTATAACTTGTTAATATACTCGTATTTGAGGTAAAATATATGAAAATAGAAATGAAATTGACATATAATAATATGAAAAATAATATTAAAAGAACAACTTTTACTACCATATCAATGATATTATGTACATTTCTTATTTTAACAACTATGATAATAATATCTAGTATTAGAAACGGAATTACAGAAAATATAGATATTAAATATAATGATTATCACATGGTAATAAAAGATTTAGATATAGATAGTTTTAATAGAATAAGAAACAAAGAATATATTGATAAGTTTTATATACAAGAGAATGAAAATCAACAATTAAGAGAAATAAAAAGAACAGACACTTTTTTTAATGCAGAAAAAAGTATAAATATATATATTAAATATGTTAATATACGAGAAACATGTAATTATTCCACTGATATAATAAATACACTAAATTTATCTTATAATGATGCAATAGATAAGTGTGATTTTAATAAAAAATTATTAACTGTATACGGCTTAATAGATGTTGAAATAGCACAATTTAATAATTTGCCTACTTGCCAGGTAAGAGTAAATTATTCATATGTTATAGATATAATGATATTAGTTATATTATTAGTTCTTTCAATTTTATCTATAATAATTTTATATAATGCATTTTTAATAACAATAAATGAGAGAAAAAAAGAATATGCAATATTGAATAGTATTGGTGCAACAGAAGGTCAAATACTAAAAATGATATTCCTAGAAGCTTTTATTATCGGAACAGTTGGAATTATAATAGGAGGACTAACTTCAGTTATTAGTGCAAATATTATTTTAGAAACATTAAATAATATACTAGCCTCTACTACATATAGTTTTAGGCTAATATTTGATGTTAGATATATAATTATATCATTATTTATAATAATACTTAATATTTATATATCATCTTTAATTCCAAGTATAAAAGCAAGTACTACATCTGTGATTCAAAGAATTAGAAACAATAGGCAAATTAAATATAAGAAATTATCTACCATCTTAGAGAGAATTCTTCCAATAGAAGGGAAATTAGCTTTAAAAAATATAAAGAGAAATAAAAATAAACATAGAGTTATAACAATATTACTTGTGATATGCATGACATCATATATTGTGGTTAATACATATATAAGTTATGAACAAGAAGCATCAGATTTAGTGACAGAATATGATGTTGATGCTGAATTAATATTCGATTCAAGTTTAGATATAGATTATAAAGATATACTTGATAACTATCAAAAAAAGTCTGGTGAAAAAATAGAATATTTTGAATATAAAAGACTTGGATTATTTGCTTTAGTGGAACCAGAAGCTGCACTTGCAACAGAACAATTGGTTGCAACATATGAAAACAATAAAAAAAGTATATACATATTACTTATAGGTTTAGATAATAAAACATACAACACTTATATTAACAAATTAAATGCAAATTATGGAGATTTTATAATCTATAATAATATGGCATTAAATGAGAGAATAGATGGGAAAATTGTTTATAAATATTCTCCAGCATTTAAATTAGGTTTTGATATAAAGTTAAGTCTTATATCAAATACTTATAACTATGAAAAAGATATATCTGAATATGAAATAATTGATGATGAATATTTAAACGGAGACTTTATAATAACAGATGAATTAATAGAAGGGTATAAAGAAATAAAAACTAAATCTGTGGTACCGACTATTTTTACTAACATGGATACATATAATAAAATAGTAGAAAAATTAAATAATTATATTCCTCAAAGTAAAAGTTTTGTATCAAAATGGTTATGGAATGATATGAATGCCGAGATGTGTGTTAAAGTTAAATGTGATAATATAATTGAATTTTCAAATTATATAGAAAATATAAGCGAAAATCAAGATATAGAAATTGATGCAAAATATTATTCTTTGGAAAATCAAGAAAAGATTATTTATATTAATATAATACAATTAATATTAAAAACTGTTAATATAACAGTTATCATAATTGGAATCATAAGTATTATGAATATTGTAAATGCAAGTTTATGTGAAAGAAAACAAGAATTCAAAGTACTAGATAGTTTAGGAGCTACTAAAGGAAATATAATTAAAGTTTTAATATATGAATGTGTTTATATGTTTATAAAAGCAATGATAATATCACTTATTTTATCGACATTTATATTGTATATAGTTATAAATTATATACAACAGCTCATTGATTTAAATATAATATTGATACCATTTGGAAAAATATCTTTATTTGTTGTATTTTTATTTATAATATTTTTATTTATAACCTTATATTCAAGTAAAATTGCCAAAAAAGATAATTAAAAATCATAGGAGAAAACGAATAATGAATATTTTAAAAGTAGAAAATGTAAAAAAGATTTATGGAAAAGGTGAAGCAAAGGTAATTGCTTTAGATAATGTGTCTTTTGAAATAAAAAAGGGAGAGTTTATTGCAATTATGGGACCGTCTGGAAGCGGAAAATCTACTATATTACATGTGCTTGCTGGATTAGAAAAACCAACTGATGGAAAAGTGTATTACTATGACAAAAATATATATGATATGGATAAAAAGGAGCTTACAATTTTAAGAAGACAAAAAATAGGAATTATTTATCAATTCTATAATTTGATTCCTACTTTAAATGTAGAAGAAAATATAACATTACCTATCCAACTTGACAAGAAAAAAGTTGATAAGAAAAGACTGGAAGAAATAACCAAATTCTTTAATATAGATAATAGAATAAAACATTTGCCAAATGAATTGTCAGGAGGGCAACAACAAAAAGTGGCTATTGCTAGAGCTTTAATGATAAATCCTTCAATAATTCTTGCTGACGAACCAACAGGAAATTTGGATTCCAAATCAAGTATTGAAATCATGCAATTATTAAAAGAAGCTAACAAAGAATATAATCAAACAATCATAATGGTTACTCATAATTTAGAACTCGCAAAACTAGCAGATAGAATTATACAAATAGAGGATGGTAAAATAATATAGATAATAGATAAGAACAAATAAGAAACTAGGTAAAATGAATACCTAGTTTCTTAAATTTAAAGTGAATATGAGTTATCTCCACCAATTATTTCACCTGTTGTGGTATCTACAAAATAACTATATTTACCTTCTGTATACCTTCTTGAAATATCCTCTCCATAATCATCTACATAAGTAATTGTTACAACCCAAGCATTCCTAATCCTGCTATCTATAGAGTAATAGGTTCTTTCTGTATTTGAATAATTTAAAGTTTGTCTTGATTTATAATAATCTTCTTTATTATGTATTCTTTCATAAGCATCTGTATTCATTTGTACAATCATTAATTTAGCATCTACACTTTCAATATTATTAGTTTCTATTTTTTTATCTTCTTCTAGTGCTACTGAAATAGCGTCATCTTTACTTAATATAATTTCATTATTATCAAAAGGTTGACTCTCTATCCTAAAAGAACGTAATCCATTTTCTCCTGAACCTATACATACACTTATATAATCAAAAGGATTAAGTATATCATTATATTTTTTATTATATCCTATAGTAACGATTTCATCTTCTCCATCACTAATACTAGGATTATTACCAACCCAAACTTTAGATATCTCATATTCGTCTAAATTAACTCCATAAAGTAAACAATACTCATTTGCTATTTTTATAGCTTCTTCATCAGAAATTAACGGAATATTATCACTTATAAAGTAATTATCATTCCACATGTCATAAAACTTGCCGGTTTCTCCATCTATATTTACGCTGTAATTATCTTCAGAATGAAATCTATAAGTTAATTTGTCTGATGTACCATCTTTTATTTCTTCATATTCTACAATATTAGTATTAAAATTAAATTTTTCAAGAATATCTATAGCTTTTAACTTAGCCTCGTCTATAGATATATTTTTATCTCTAACATCTTGTGTAATTTCATCAGAATATTCAACTTCTTCAGGCTCTTTCCATATTGATTCTATTATTTTGCTGCCTGCAAAGGCTCCACCTGTTAAGAAGAGTAATAGACAAGCAGCAATTCCCAAATCCTTAAAGATTATAGTTTTCTTTTTCATCATATTTTTTTCTTCCTCCATTTTCATCTGTGATATTGCTATCTTAAACTTTAACTTTTCTTTTAAGATGTTATTCATTATCTAAAAACCTCCTAGTTTTAAGTTTTTGTTTTATTTTTTTTCGTAATCTATATAATCTTGTTTTCACATTTATTTCAGAAATGTTTAATTCTTTTGCTATGTCTTTAATTGATGTATTATCATAATAGAACATAGTTATAATAGATATATCAATATCTTTTAAATTGCGGATTATGTCATATAAATAATCAAATTCCTCTCTTTCTTGAGAATACATATTTAAATGACTAGAATCTATTAAATTCGTATAATCATCAATATTAAATGCAATTTGTCTCTTTTTTAACTTTTCCTTAATTAAATTTTTAGTAATACCAGCTAAATAGGAACTTAAAGATTCAATTTGATAATCCTCAACATATCTCTTCCATAAAATGAAAAAGGTATCTAAAAGTATTTCCTCTTTATCTTCTATTGAGAGATTATCTCCTATCATATTTTGTATTACTGTTTTTAAATAAGGTGTGTAGTCATCCAAAAGCTTATCTATATCAATACCACCGTTTATAATATAATCTTCTATTTCAGTTTTTTTCCTCAATTTTTGTAACTCCTTTAAACTCCTTTATAAGATATCTTACATCTTTATAGTGGCCAAAATCAAAAAAAGGTTACACTTTTTTAAAAATATAATGAGATTTTTTAGTAATGATATTATTTGATATATTAAAAAAATATATGGGAAAAACAATAAAAGAATAAGTAATTAAAATAAAAAGAAGGTAATAAAAATAATATGTTAAAGAATATACTGTTTATTATACTAGGAGTTATCCAATTAAAATAGGTGTAGATTTAGTAATAGATAATGAAGTAAATATTGAGAATAACATCACCTAAAAATAAAAATGCAGAATAAATGAATTCATGTATTAACTTATCCTAGGAATATTATTTATGATATAGGGGTAAAAATGAAACTATCAGAATTATTATTACTAAGTATAGGATTAGCAATGGATGCTTGTGCAGTTTCAATATGCAAAGGAATTTCTATGAATAAAATGAACTGGAAAAAAGCATGTATTATTGGACTATATTTTGGAAGCTTTCAAGCATTAATGCCAGTAGTAGGATATTTATTAGGAAGTACATTTAAAAGCTGTATAACTAATATTGATCATTGGATTGCATTTATTTTATTATCAATAATAGGTGGAAAAATGATAAAAGATTCATTTAGTAATTATGAAAGTAACTGTAATGATAGTGTTACTTTTAAAGTAATGGTTATTTTAGCGATAGCTACAAGCATTGATGCTCTGGCTATAGGAATTACATTTGCTTGCTTAAAAGTAAATATACTACTTGCTATAATTTTAATAGGAATAATCTCATTTGTATTATCAGTATTAGGAATTAAAATAGGAAATAAATTTGGGGATAAATATGAAGATAGTGCAGAGCTAGTAGGTGGATTAATTCTAATCTTATTAGGCTTAAAAATATTGCTAGAACATTTAGAAATAATATAAAAAATAGATTAATATTAAGTATATAATTAATTGCTAATTATATACTTTTATGATATTATATGAAAAAATATATAGAAGGGGATATAATATGGGACTTATAGTAGAAAATGTCACAAAAACCTATGGGGATAAAAAAGCTGTTGATAATATTTCATTTGAAATAAATGAACCAGGAGTATTTGCCCTATTAGGAACAAATGGTGCAGGAAAAACGACAACAATTAGAATGATGCTTGGAATAATAAAAAAAGACTCAGGAAATATCACATGGAATGGACAAACTGTGGATAGAAAGTCTGTAAATTTTGGATATTTACCAGAAGAAAGGGGAATATATCCAAAAACAAGGATAGTAGACCAACTATTATATTTTGCTAAACTAAAGGGAATGAAAAAGGCAGAAGCAGAAAAAGCAATAGATTATTGGTTAGATAGGCTAAAAATGACTGAATATAAAATGCAAACAGCTGAAAAATTATCAAAGGGAAATCAACAAAAAATACAATTCATAACATCCATAATGCACAATCCAGATTTAGTTGTATTAGACGAACCATTTAGTGGGTTAGACCCAGTAAATACGGATCTTTTAAAAGAAGTTATATTAGAATTAGTCCAAAAGGGAAAATATATAGTAATGTCTAGTCATCAAATGAATTCAGTAGAACAATTTTGTAGAGATATAGTTATATTAAATAAAGGTAAAACAATTGTAAAAGGGAATCTAGAAAAGATAAAGGAAACATATCCAATTACAAAAGTAGAAATAGATACTACTGCAGATATCTCATCAAAAATAAAAGAAGAGGGACTTATTATTAAAAGTCATAACTATAAAAAATATATTGTCGAATTTAAGGAAGAAAGTCAAGCTGTTCATCTATTAGAAAAGCTAGTTCAAGAAAAAGTAAAAATAGAAAAGTTTGAATTAATACGACCTACACTTCATGAAATATTTGTAGAAAAGGTAGGTGAGTAATATGAGAGATTTATTAACAGTTGCAGAGTTTACAATTAAAGAGGCAGTAAAAAGAAAATCATTTATAATATCAAACATAATAATAATAGCTATTATAATATTAGGCTTTAATGTACCTAATATCATAAATTCTTTTTCTGGGGAAGATAATGAAGAAAAAACAAAGATATTAATTATAGATGAAGGTAACATATTTGGAAGTGAATTGATTAGTTTAAATCAAGATGAAGCAGAATATACATATACAATGTCTAAACAAGACTTAACTCAAGAGGAAATAAAACAAAAACTAGAAAATGAAGAAATAGATGCTTGTGTAAGATTTAAAAAAGAAGATGGAAAAATAAAAATAGATTATATTGTTAAAAGTTTAATGATGGGAGAAAGTATACCACAAAGTCTAATTGAAAATTTCCAAACACAATATACAGCTGCACAAATAGAAAAAGCAGGATTGACACAGGAACAATTGAAAGCAATGTTTACAGAATTTGAAGTAAATGCAATCCAAACAGATGAAAATGCAGGAAGCGGAAATGTTTTGGTAATGATGCTACTTAGTATAGTGTTATTTTTAGCAATATACTATTGTGCATACCAAGTATCAACATCCATAACAACAGAAAAAACATCAAAGATAATGGAAACACTAGTAACATCAACATCACCTAGAGCAATAGTACTTGGTAAAACAATAGGAATTGGATTAGTAGGACTTATACAAGTTATAGTTATATCAGGGATAGCTATAATCTCTGCAAATGCATTTTTACCAGAAGGAATTTTAGATGCAATGTTTGATATGTCAAATATAACTGTATCATTAGGAATAATAACATTAGTATATTTCATACTAGGATATTTTACTTATTCATTCTTATATGCTCTTACAGGTTCAATGGTTAGCAAACCAGAAGATATACAATCTGCTAATGGTCCAGTTGCAATGATCGTTATTATAGGATTTTATTTATCATACTTTTCAATGATGAATCCAACCAGTAGTATAAATAAATTTGCAGCGATATTCCCATTCTCATCACCATTCTGTATGCCATTTAGAATACTAATGGGTAGTGCAAATCCTCAAGAAATTGCGATATCAATAGCAGTATTAATTATAACAATATTGATAATTGCAAAAGTGTCTATAAAGGTTTATTCATCAGCAATATTAAATACAGGTACTAAAATGAGTTTAAAGGATATATTAAAAATGTATAAAACAAATGATAATTAAAAATATAAGTAAATATATTATAGATTAATAAAAAAATATGAAATATATTTAAGAAAGCTTAAAACTAAAAAATAATACAACGAAAAAGATAG
>CALXZQ010000031.1 GCA_944393275.1 uncultured Clostridia bacterium | reverse complement strand
TGGATCTTCTACTCTAGCTCTTATCTCATCTAGTGAGATTTTATAGAAATATCTTTCTGTTTCCTTTTTTCTTGTATCTATATCCATCATAATTGGTGAAGTTTCATCCTGATACAATGTATTTTTATCATATTCAATTCCTGAAAGCAATGCAAACTTTTTATGACCTCCACCAGATAATATTAATATATCTGCTTTCTCTTTTGGAAGATTTAATCTATCTTTTACATATTTCTTTAAATCTTCTATATTAGATTTTGCATAATTATCTGCTAAGTCTGGAAATTGTTCCATCAAATCTATAACACCTAATTTTGTATTAGCGATTTCTTTTATTCCATCATCATATATAGCAATTTCTGTAGAGCCTCCGCCACCAATAAATACACATACTTTATCTTTTACAACTCTTGTAGCACCATATACTGTTAATTCATTTTCCTCTTCTTGTGATATTATATTAAATTCATATTCCGTTTCACTTTTAAATCTATTTAAGAACTCCTCTTTCTCTTTAGACTCAAGTGTCCTAAATATACTAGTACCACATACGTATATATCTTTATATGTATTTTTTAATTTGTTTACAGCAGAGATTAATTCTTGAATATCACTTTCTCTTACGGATTTATCTGTTAAATAATTCTTTTTAAATTGTATTGTTAATTCATCTAACCTTTCTACATTTTTACCATCATATTTGTCTATTTTAGTACATGTAGAACCTACTTCTATAATTATTTTTTCCATATTATGGCTCCTTTATTTATTACTTATCTTACTAAAATCTTTTAGTTTTTCATAAACTTCTGTCCAATTATGTACTCTTTCTATTTCTCCGGTCTCAATATTTTCATTCATTTTAGATGTCATTAAATATGATTTAATCCCATTCTCTGTCAACTCTTTACAAGTATCATAACTATCTTCTATAAATACATCTATATTATTTTCTTTGCTCGCTTTTAATTTATCAGGAGTATGTAAAATCAATTTATCATATGGGATAACTTGTAACGATTTTTTGGTTATGGTCTCTGTATCACAATTTTGAATTCCTATAAGCCTTGCTGTAATAAAATAGATTTCATTTCCTTCATTTTTAAGCTTTTTAATTACATCAATCGCACCAGGCATAAATTCACATTCTTCTAAAACATTTTTATAATATTTATTGAAGAAATCCATTTTTTCTTCTTGATTCCAACCATATAGTGCTTTTAAATAATATCTATTTTGGATTAATCCCATATTTCCATTAATTCCGCTTTTGCCAAGTACCTCTACATCATATATATCAGCATATTTAAGCATTGATTTTACAGTTATCATTGTTGTATCATCTATATCTATTCCTATTCTCATAAAATTCTCCTTTTATTACATATTTATATATGCATATTTTGTTATTTTCATATTTTTATATCCATCTATATCTTCTTTTGCAATAGGAGATATATCATATATTCTTCCATCTTCAGTTAGTGGATTTATATATCGTCTTTTAACTTTTCTATTTACACAAAATTTATCACTTTTGTATTCATCACATTCTACTATATCATTACTTATCATAAATTTATTAAATCTATTTGATACTTCTTTATTTTCACAATTTTCTATTAAATTAATAAATTCTTTTTCTGAGTAGTTAAATAGATCATTTTTTGTAATATATTTTCCATCATACATTGTTTTAATAACATCTGCAAAAAAGTACATTGTTATAGTGTCTTCCGCTCTTACCCATAATGGCCATAGTTTACTTGCTCCATTAATAAATTTTTCTGCAATTTCTTTTGTTTTAAATCCTAGTTCTTCAATTCCTTCTTCATTTTTAATAATATGAATATCATCATATATTTCTTTTATAGTACCTAAATCCCATACCTTTATATAATAAAAGCCATTCATAAATGTATATTCTAATCTATCTGCAGATAATTTTGGTATATCATTATCTGCTATTGGATATATTTTGTAATCTACTATTTCTTCTAATTGTATATTATCTCTTTTTAGTAATGCCATAATTTCTTTAGAATTTTTAATTATATCCCTAGTTTGTTCTTCTAAGGTTTCTTGTTTTTCCGCATCACCATTTAAAAAATCTATACAATGCTTAAAAGCTGGACTAGATATATCATGGAATAGTCCAGCTATTGTTTGTTTCTTATCATGAGTAAAATTCCATATAATTAAAGCTACCGCTACACTATGCATCAAAACAGAATACATATTTTCATATATATTTTCTTTTCTCCAGTATGCTCCACATATTTGATTTATTCCATCTAATCTTTGCATCTCTTTTGTCGCAATATAGTCATCTAAAAATTCTGGATAATCTTTAGACAAGATCTTAAAATATTTCTTCGTATTTTCTGACTGTAATTGTATATATTTTTTCATAAATATTATTCCTTTTATCTTATTTATTTTTATTTAAACTATCTATAACCTTTTCTATCTCTAGCCAACTTTCAACTCTTGGCAAATCTGTATTAATAGATTTATTAACACTAGATGTATATAGAAAAGCCTTTATTCCTGCTTTTCTTATATTTTCACAGTTCTTTACAGAATCATCTATCATAACATCTATATTATTTGCTTTACAATCTAATTGTTTTTCAAATGAGTTAAATATTATTTTAGTGTATTTTACATTATGTTTTTTTAAATAATCTAAAGTTGTTTTTTCAGAACCTTTAAATCTTTCTTCTCCTCTTGTTGTTATTAGTATAATTTCATGTCCTTTATTTAATAATCTATCTATTGTTTCTACTGCGTTTTCTTTTATCTCTACATTTTGATGTATTTTAGGTATATATTCCCTAAAAAATTTCTTAATATTCTCTGTTGGCATTTCACCTCTCATAACTTCTACAATATATTTCATTCCATCGCCACTTTTTTCATATTTATTTAAATATTCTTTAACGATTTTAGATGAATCTGTAAGTACATCATCTATGTCTATTCCAATTTTCATAATATCACCCTTATTATATTGTTCCATTATTTATGCCATTTTATCATAATAGATGAAAAAAATAAAGTATATAACTTCTATTTGTTATATACCTTACTAAACACTTATATATTCTTATTTCGTATATAGCTTTCTGTAAATTCAGAAGACAATATATCCATACATATTGAATCATAATATTTACCATTTACAAATCTAGATTCTCTTAGTCTTCCTATTTCTTTAAATCCACACTTTTTATAGCATTTAAGTGCTCTTTCATTAAAGCTCATTAAATTTAATTTTATACTATGTAAATTCATATAATTAAATCCATAATCCAAAATTAATCTGATTGCTTCTGTTCCATATCCATCATTCCAATATTCTTTATTTCCAATAAATATTCCCAATGTTGCTCTTTTATCTATATTATCTATTCTTTCTAAAGACACAGTTCCTATCATTTCATTATTATTTAATGTAACAATAACAAAGTGGACACCATCTTTTGAAGAGGCTTCTAAGTATTGTTTTTCTCCATCTAGTGTTACTATTGCTCCACTTCTTCCTAAATAATCTGTTATTCCAAAATCATTTAACCATTCAGTAAATTGTTCTATATCTTCGCTATTCCTTGGAGATAAATATATTCTATCTCCTACCAATTTCTTAAAATATTTCATATATATCATCCCCTAATTTAAATTTATCCTATATCTTTGATTTATATTTCCATTTTCAGCTAAAATTTCGTCTTGTAAGATTCCACCATTGTTTTTTATGCTTTTTGCTGAACCTATATTATTCTTATTACATATCATAAGTACATCATATATTCCTAGTTTTTTACATTCTTTTAGAGCTAATCTTATCATTTCAGATGCATAACCTTTCCTTCTTTCTGATGGTCTTACACCATCTCCTATATGTCCTGAATTTGCTATACACCATTCTGATAAAAAATGTCTTATTTGAAGTGTTCCTATAACTTTATCATCAGATTTTCTTACTGCTAAAAATAATGTTGAGGTAACTTGTCCTTTTTCTATTGTTTCTTCTGATACATCATTTCTAACCTTATATAGCCATTTATCAAAATCTTTTATTGTATCTAGTCCACCATCTCCTGCTAAATCATATTCATTATTAGCAAAATGCTCTTGCAAATATTCTTCCATTTGCCCTTTATATTTTTCTGTTGGAAATACTAATTTTAATTCTTTATATGCCTTGCTTATGCTCATCTTTTCATCCCCTTATGCTTTATTTTTCTAAAAAAGTCCTACAAAGAAATATTTTTTAATTCCTTTATAAGACTTTAACATCCTAAATAAGTGTAAAAGTATTTTTGTATAAATATTTACCTTTTAAGGTCAAAACTCCTAAAATATGTTTATATTTTAGCATTTGTTGTGATTTTTGTCAACTTTTCTTTTAAAATTACCATTATACATCAAAAAGGGATAGTTTTTGTAGCATTCTTTTATTTTTTATCTATTATTGCTTATTAATAAATTGATTAATTATCCATTTTACAACTTCATTCTTAATTGCCATATATTCTTCTTTTTCAAATTGCATGTTTGCAATACAGTATCTTCTGTTTGAAATATGAGAGCAAAACATACACTCATGCAGAGAATTTGCATCTTGTATAAAAAAAGAATTGCTAATTTTAGCAGAACAAACAACACTATAACTATTAGAACAGCTATTAGAGTCATCTACTCTTATGGTATAATTACAATTTGAACTTCTTTGGCATGCAATAATATATTCTGAATCTCCGCAGCCATCTGAATATATTGTATTTTTGCATCTTCTACAGTCTTGACTTCTATATACATTTTCACAATTATATATTGTATCACTCTTAGAAACATTTAAACTATCATAAACTCTTTCTGTTGTTGTATAATTTACCTTCTCCCACAATTTTAGAATTTGGTCTAATGAATTGATTTCTTTTTTAGGTCTCATCCAGCCTCTATATGAATCATATTTTTCCATAACAGCTTGACTTATGTATTTATTTGAATTTATTGAAGATGCCCATGTTTCTTCTCCTGTAACTGCATCTATTACCTTGTGTGGAAGCCTTACGTCAAATGCACATTCTGACAATAAATCATCTAGTCCTATTGGTGATTTTTGTCCAAAGATTTCCATAAAAATTTCATCTATAACAGTTTTACATTGTTTGGAATTCATTTCTTTCTCCTTTTATCCATTTTCATAATTTATCTTTTTCCTTGAAGCAGATTGTTTAAGCATTATATCTTTTAACGAATTTTTTGTATCTATACTAAAAGGTTTTTTCATTTCTATTTCATTTTTCTTAATTATTTTATTTTCCTTTATTAGAGTTTTTTGTCTTGGCACTGGAATAAAATCTAAGGTTCTTCCTTTAAAAGCTGAATATAATTTTCCTTCTTTTCCTATTCTTACAATACATTCTCTATCTTCTAGCTCTGCCAACATTTTAATTCTATGAATTCTAGAATTCTTTACAGCCAGTTCCATTTTTATATTACTTTCTAGCAACATAGCATCCATTCTTGATACTCTAAATATAAAGTAATTAACTATATTGGTAAATATAGCTTTTTGAAGATTAGAACTTATTTGTTCAAAATATTGTCCAGCAAGTACTAATGAAAGATTATATTTTCTAGCCTCTGATAAAAACCTATTTATTATTGGGTTTTCAATAACAGAAACCTCATCTATTACCAAAATTATATGTTCATTAAATGTATGTGCTTGTACTAGTTGAAGGATTGCTTGCATTGTAAATCCTGCTATTGTCTTTGTTATATTTAATCCTAATGTTATCTGATCTAATGAAATCATTGTTATGAAATTATTTTCTATTTCATCTTTTATATTTCTCATTTGCTTTTCATTATTAAATACAGGCAATAATTGCATCTCATCTATAAAAGAGATTATTGGGGCAATTGCCTCTTGGTAAGACTTAGTTTTTATTTCATTAAAATCTACCCTAAAAAATTCTATTATATTTTCTTGTATATTATTTTCAACCTTTTTAATAGTCTTATTTCTATATTCTATTTCTACAAGTAATTTTCTCAAGTTTACTAGATTAAACTCTTCTGCTTCTAATAATAGATGTATACTATATCTTAAAACTCTTTCTAGTCTTGAATTATATCTATCTGCAATAATATTTTTAAATATTCCTATTATTGATTCTGTTGAAGATAATACATCATTTGTTCCATTCATAAATAGATTTATACTATCATTTTCAGTTTTAAAATCTATTACGCTTGTATCTTCAAGTCCACCAATATCTTCTTCCATTGAACAGTGTGGGTCTATTACAACTACTTTATATTTTAATTTATTATATGAATTACTAGAAAGATTTTTTATCATAGAACTTATGAATTTTGATTTTCCCGTACCACTTGCACCTATTACAATACTATGTTTAGCAAAATCATAATTATGATAATTTAGGTATAGCTCATCTTGCAAGTATGGAAACACATCTGCTTTTATGACAGCATTTTGTTTGTCACTAGATAATAAATTTAAAACCTTTTTAGTTTCCAAATATCTTGCAGTCTCTTTTTGATAGAAGAATCTTGTATGAGTTCCAAAGTCAATACTTACAAAATCAAAAATAGAGGTATTCCCAAATACCTTCCTTCTTATTACTCTATTATCCATTGTTTTAAAATAAAAATATGTGGTAGATAAATATGAATCGTATTTATGTGGGTAGAAAGTAATTTTAACATCTTTTAGTTTCTGCATCCTCTTTGTTTCATTTTTATCATATACATCTAATATTGTTTTATAGTTTGATGTTAAAATATATGGAATCTGTATAATAGATTTTTCACCTAATTTAATATCTGTTTTCTTACATAAAAAACTTCCTAGTTCGCCTAATATAGGTGGAAGCATTTTTGATGTTTCTACAAAATATCTAATATAATTGTTTTCAATATGTACCCATAAATTCCATGGTCTAAATATTCCATTTATCTTACATATCTTTAAAAATAAATTTAACCAATCTTGTCCTTGTACATACTCAGATGTTAAATAGATTTCAAATACATTCTTTTTCATTTTACAATCCCTCTAATGTTATTTTAGCAAAAATAAAGAAAAAAAGACTGACTTTTTCCTTGCAAAAAAAGTCAGTCTTCTATTGGTATTAAAAAATCTGTAATATCATCGTGATAATATTCTAGTTCTGGTAACTCTCTAAAATTATATTTTGTACTTGGTATAAAATAATCATAAAAATTTTCTGATACTCTTTGTATATCTTCTGGTTCTTGTGAATTAATTCTTATTTGTATCCATTTAGATTTAGGAATAACTATTTTTTCCATATTATCTTTTTGCTCTAAATATAGAATCCAATACTTCTTTACAAAAAGTCTTTCTCTGTCTTTATATTCTATCATTGCATATGGAGCAAGCCCATATTTATCTATATTACTTCTATATAGATTTGGCGCATCTTTTTTTATCTTTATATTATCTGTATTTTTATATATTCCATATAATGTCATCTCATCTTTTTCTATAATTTTATAATCCATATTTTTATTATATTCAATATTTTCATTAAAACAAATTATAGAATACATCTTCAATTTTTCAGGAGATTTTTTTACTTGACTTGGTTTTATCCCATGAAATCTCTCAAATGCTCTAGAGAATGATGTTGCATTATTATATTGATATTTGGTTGCAATATCTATAATTTTCTCATTACCCATAAATAATTCTTGTCCCGCATTTGATAATCTTCTATTTCTAATATATTCCGAAAATGAAGTATTACATATTATAGAGAAAATCCTTTGAAATGTATATTCACTCATACCAACCATTTTAGCTATGTCATGTGGATCTATTTTCTCATCTAAATGTTTTTCTACATATTGCATTACTTTGTTTAACTCTGCATATATATTCAATGTATATTACTCCTTTACATTATAATAGTATTTTTATAGTATTTTTCTTGAAAATTGGTTAGTTCTTTTATTTGCTTAGTATTATACTGTTTACCTTCTGGTACAATAATTAATTTATCATCATCTTCTTCTAGTCTATGTATTACTGATATACATTTTCCTTGATATGTTTTTAAAGGTACATTTTCTCCTAATATGTAGCAATCTAGCTCTTCTCCATCACCACTTATTGTGTTTGGTACAAAACCATAATTTATTGGATAAATATGTCCTGGGTATTTAGGATGTTCACTTCCTAGTGGTCTATCTATTTTTACCTCTACACTTTTTCCTATATATTGAATAGATCTCATAATATTTCTTACAAACTCCCATCTATTCTCTATGAATTGATTATTTTTGTATATCTCATCAATTTCTTCGCAACTCGCCCATTTAACTTCCACTACTTCATCTTCTTGCATAACAACGTCATCTAAATTGATATCTTTTCTTATCATATATACATCTAACCAAACATTACCTGTTCTATATTTTTTTATTAAATTCATATTTTCTATTTCTAAATCAATGTTTAATTCCTCTTTTGTCTCCCTTTTTATAGTTTCCTTACTTGTTTCTCCTTTTATAACTGAGCCACCTGTCATTGCCCATACTCCAGGAGACAATTTTTTTCTAGGAGAACGTTTTTGGATAAGAATTTTATTATCGGAATTTATTATCCATATATCTGCTCCTTGATGATAAATACCAGGTTTAATGCTATATTCTTTTTCCATACTTTTTCCTGTACGATTTCCATTTTCATCTAATATATCCCATATTTCTTTCATTTATATTTTCCCTCTTATTAATTTTTTTCTTTTAACTCTTTTATTTTAGATATATCAATTCCATAAATTTTACTATATATATCATCACAATTTAGTGCTGTTAAGCTTTCTGTATTTATTTCTAATGTATTTACCATTTGCATAACTTCTTCTTTAGAATTCCCCTCTATCTCCATATATGTAGGTATCATTGGCCATGAGTCAATATCTATTTCCATATTATTTAAGATATATTGTATTCTTTTATTCTCCTGATAATTTCTATGTACAAATCCTATTCTTTCTAAAAACTCATTTGCTTTGTCAAAGTCTTCTACTTCAAATTCAACTTCTTTTGTTCCATCTATTGTATTACTTACAACATCTTTATATGCAAGTGTAGTTTTATATCCATTTGTTCTGAGTCTAATCCACTTTCCATTTTCTGCAGGTTTTAAATCATATACATATCTTCTTTGATTAAATTCACCCTTTTTTACTGCTCCTAATTTTTCTAGTTTTTCTATAATTTCCTCTGTATTTACTTCTAGGACTCTTATCTCATATTCTGTTTTCATTTTCCCTCCTATATACAATTATTTTTTATGTATTTAATATCTTCTATTGATTTATCAATATTAAATCTTCCATTACCAACTGGATAATACACAGAATAGAATTTATATTCCTTTGAATTTATTTTATCTGTAAATAGCTGTTTTCTGCATTGTGAAACTGATATCTTTTTATTTAATACTATTGAGCTTACTTGATTTCCAAATAAGATAATTACTTTTGGATTTATTATTTCTATCTCTTTTCTTAGTAAATCTAGATATTCTTTATATACACTATTTGGTATTACTCTTGCATCTACTTGAGTACATTTTCCTAAATTAGTAATAAAGTATTTATGTTTTTTTACATCATCATATACTTCTTTTGCAAATTCTTCTGTCCATTCTGTTCCTTTTATCGTTCTTATTTTATTGTATATTTTACCATCTAGTAAATCTAATTTATAAAAGAGATCCCAGATATTTTTTGTCCCTATCCAAGGAGATTTTATTCCTTTCCATTCTTTCGAAGATGCTATATTTCTTCCTGTTGGATTCATAAATACAAAACAGATATCTGGATTTTCAGAGCATCCTCCATTATATATGGAGTCTAATTCTTTTGCTCCATATTTCTTCTGTAATTTATCATACTCTGATTTTAAATCTTCTAATTTCATACATTTTACCTCAATATTTTGCATATTATTCTAATTTACTAAATCCATTTCTACTCCATAACCACATTGGTGTATGTATATCTATTGGTCTATATTTTGTTCCTTTAAGTAGTTTATTCCATCTATCTATAACCAAGAGTTGTACATTAGTTTGTTTTAATTCTTTATCATCTATTATTCCTAGTTTATGACTTGCTTTTATTACATGTGTATCTGGGGCTACTGTTAAGTATTCAATATTTTTAAATTTTATATCTGTATATTGATGTAAAACATATAGCCAATAGTTAAAGATTTTGTTTCCTGATAAATATGGAAATTTCTTTTTATTTTCTTTTTGAACATAGTTTCTTATTTTATTTATATCATAATCATTTATTTTAAATAATTCTCTTATATCTCCGTTAAACAGCTCATTTATCGTATTACATAATTTAATCCATATTTCTGTTTGTTTATTAGCTTGAAGCGCTACTTTGTATTTTATAAGTGCTTTTTGTATATCTTCAAAATTTAATGTAGCTACTTTTCTTGTATCAAATACAAAATTAGTATCTTTATCATTCCACGTTTTATTTGCACTTTCCCATAATTTATATGAATTTCTTTGATAATTTAACGCCATGGGTAATGTATAATAATTATAATTTTCTATACTACCTTTATTTAGATTTGGATTATTATCTTCAGGCATTATCTCTCCACCTAATAATCCTAATTCATACATTTTAACTAGCTTTTCTACTTTTTCTAAAATATCTTTATTATCCATTTTTCCTCATTTTTTAATATTAAATATCATATTCTTTTAATTTTTCTATATATCCTTTTATACTATTATCATTTATGTCTTCTGGTTCTATGGTACAATATTGCATAATTTGTTCTTCTATGGATAATGAACATTTAATTAAAAAGTTCGCTTTTTCTTCATTAGACCATACAGATAATGGTTTATCTTTATATCTTTCTTTAGCATCTTCTAGCCTTTCTTTTATTCCTACGACACCATCAGGTGCAACCCTTTGATCACAATATGCACATATTTTTCTTTCATATGAACTACTTTTCATGGTTTCTTCATTTTTTCTAGACCTTTTACCATCTAATATTTTCATTTCTTTGTCTGTTAATCCTTCTTTTCTTCCTATTTCGAGATTAATTTCATGGTCATTTGTTCCATATTTATCAAAGTATCTTTTTCTTGTTTCTTTAAAACCTATATCATCAGAAAAGTCTTCAGGTATTTTTACAATATTTCCCATATCATGTAATAAAGATACTCTTAAAATAGCATCTTTATCAATATTCGGACCTTTCCAATTATCTATTATTAGATTAGCACAAGAAGCTACTCTTAACATATGCATTTGCAAGTTTTCTGGTAAATGATATTTGTTATAGATTTCTAATATATTCACTCTATATCTTCTCCTTTAATATTGATTTACATCATATTTGATTAATTTATCTCCATCGTATTCAAACTTTACTGTAAAGAAGTCATCATTATTTTCAATTTTGTCTGTAAAAATTTTGTCTCCTTCCCATGTATTTAGATTAATAATTTCATTTTTATCAATCCATTCTAAGTCTCCTTCATTACATTCTATTAATTCTCCTTCAAAATCATTTGAGGTAAATACACACATGTATTCAGTCTCCCATGTAATTGATATATATGTTACAATACATCTAAGTCTGAATGATTTTAATATTAAGCCAGTTTCTTCTTTTACTTCTCTTATTATGCATTCCTCCGGGCTCTCATTTTTCTCAAACTTACCACCAATTCCAAGCCATTTATCTTTATTTATATCGTTTTCTTTTTTGGTTCTATGTAACATTAAATATTTACCATCTTTTTCTATATAGCATAATGTTGAAAATATCATATCTATTCCTTTCTTAAATTATATTTCTTAATATTTTCTATTGTAGCAAATCCATCTTTTTTATTCACTTTTTGTAAGAATACTATTCCATCTAGGTGGTCACATTCATGTTGGATTAATCTTGCAAAAAATCCTTTTATTTCTTTTGTAA
>CALXZQ010000030.1 GCA_944393275.1 uncultured Clostridia bacterium | reverse complement strand
TCAAACTTTAAGTTTTTTCTAGCTTCTCTATTTTTTATTTCTCGGTAGTTTAGATTCTACCGCTTGGTTTCTTCTCTATTTAGAATTTATTATTTACTTTTCAATGTACTTTTGTCTGTTCCTCTGTATAAGGGAACGACTCGTATTATATAACTTAAAAGACTCTTTGTCAACACTTTTTTAAAAAATTCTTAATTTTATTTTTTAGGGCAAAATAAAAATTAGTAACATATTGTATTTACATTTTTCTTTTGCAAGACTTATTACTAATTTACATATTTTTATATGTTTCTCATTTGTCTTTCAAGTTCTTTAATTATAATATCACAAACCTCTAATGAAGTCAATATCTTTTTTATCTATTTTTACTGGTATTTTTTTCCATATTATATGTCTACTAAAATTAAATCTTCCCCAATGCATTTTATATTTTGCCAAGGTATAACTATTTCACTATTATTACCAAACATATTAAACATTTTATTGCTTCCAGGAACAATTATTGAAGTTATTATCCCTGTTTCTAAATCAGCACACACATCTTGAACATACCCCAATCTTTTACCTTCCTTTATATTTATGACTTCCTTATGTTTAAAATCTAATCCTTTATTTCCCATAATACTCCCCTAACTTTCTATAATAAAAAAGACTACTACTATTATATTTAGTAATAATCTCTTTTATTATATTTTTATTGTTAGATTTTTGTTACATTATTGAACAGGATTTTGAACCGGGTTTTGTACTGGATTCTGCACGGGATTCTGTACAGGATTTTCAATTATATTATTTTCTTCTTCTAAATTTGTGTTATTTTCTTCATCCGAATTTATATTATTTTCCTGCTCATAATTTGTATTATCTTCATTGTTCGTTTCTTCTATATTCTCATTATCATTGTTTTCTTCCTCTGGTTCGTCTGTATATATTTCTTCTCCGGATATATTAAACTTTTCTATAATAGTACTTAAAAAGTTTCTTGTTTCTTCATTATCTATTCTATTCATAATTAGATTATTTAGGTTTCTTATTATTGTACTATCAATATTTAATATGTCTTCTGATGTTTTTTCACTGATATTTTCAGAATTTTCTTCATTTAATTGTATTATACTAGTTTGTGCCTTACTTATTTCTGTGCTTATATCTATTTTAATATTAGTGTTATTATGTACGTATATTATTTTACTTTCTATATTGTTATCAGATACCTTATTAAAGTTGCCTAATATTTCATACTTTTTATTATCTTTATTTATTTTAATAAGGGTAGTTAGTTGTTTTTTTGTTCTAGTTGCATCTATAACTATGCTTTCATTATTTTTTATTATTTCTGTTCTTATTGTCTTTGAGTTGTTTACATATACTATTATTTCTAAATCGGAAATATTTTCTCCTGAGTTATTAAGAGAATCTTGTTTCTTTTGAATACTTTTTAATAAATCTTGTTTGGTTATATCTTTTTTATTTAAATTTGCCATATTATATTTCTCTACAATTAAATTTAAAGTTAATTCATCATTTTTTAGTTCTTCTAATAGCTCAGTATATACTTTACTATATTCTTCACTTGTAAGTCTCAATTTATAAGCATTACATTTATATGAATTTCCATTTACGTCTATATTCACATTTTTTTCTACACTATATTTTCTATCAGGAATATTTTTATATATAATATCTTTATATGTATTTAGAATTGTTTTTCTATCTTCTTTACTTATATAATATAGAAGATATTTTTCATAAGCAGATGCATCTTCAACTTGAGAAGAATCCAAGTTAATTTTCTCTAATGTTTCTTTTGCTTTAGATAAATCAAAAGATATATATTTATCATAAATATTCTTTTCTTTTATACCAAATAAAGTATTATTTTGAACAAATTCTATATTTAAACTATTTTCATCATTACTATTTTCTTTCAGATTAATATACTTATTTTGATTTTCATCAGTTAATATACTATATCCCATATTAATTTTATTAGTACTAGTATCTAATTGAGATTGTATATTTATATTTCCGGAAATTTCATAACTAGACTCGTCTTGAATTTCTTCTAAAAAATCATCATAAGTTTTGTCTGTTATATTATCTATATTACCGTTTATCAGGTATTTATAAAATAAAGTTTTAGGACTTCTAAATATATCTGTAACAGCACATACTATTCCAAATAAAATGATCAATAATATTACTAATATAATTAGAGCTTTTACTTTGTTTTTTTTCATTTTTATACTCCTCCTATATATAATTATATCTTTATTTTATTAATTTTACAATATATATGATTTACATATAAAAAAACTATTCTTTAATAGAATAGTTTACTTGTAAAATCTTTTAATATGATCTATTGCACTTTTCTCTAATCTCGACACCTGTGCTTGGGAAATTCCTATTTCTTCTGCCACTTCCATTTGAGTTCTTCCTTCAAAGAATCTTTTGTCTACTATCATTTTTTCTTTTTCGTTTAATCTTTTTACAGCTTCATAAATAGTAATATTTTCTGCCCATTTATCATCAGTATTTTTTATATCATAAATCTGATCCATTATAAAAATATTATCAGTTCCATCATTAAATACCGGTTCTTGTAATGAAACAGGATCTTGTATTGCATCTAGTGCAAAAGCAATCTCTTCTACTTCAACTTCTAGTTCTTTAGCAATTTCTTCTAGGTTTGGTTCTTTATTTTTTTCTTTTAAATATTTTTCTTTAAAACTTATTACCTTATACGCTAAATCTCTAATTGATCTACTCACTCTTATTGCATTATTATCCCTTAAGTATCTTCTTATTTCTCCAATTATCATTGGTACTGCATACGTACTAAACTGTACATTTTGCCCCAAATCAAAATTGTCTATAGATTTTATTAGCCCTATACAACCCACTTGAAATAAATCATCTGGGTTTTCACCTCTCCCTCTAAATCTTTTAATCACACTTAATACTAGTCTTAAATTTCCTTGTATAAATTTTTCTCTCGCTTCTTTATCTCCATTTTTTATTTTAATAAATAGTTCATTTTTTTCTTCATTTGATAGTATTGGTAATTTAGAAGTGTTCACACCACAAATTTCTACCTTATTAATCAAATAAAAAAACCTCCTTTTGATAAATCTAGCTTATTTAGATTATTTCCAAATTAAGGTTTTTTATTCTAATCATATATTTATCCTGTTTTACTTATTATATCTTTTTTCATTTTACTAATAATCTTTTTCTCTAATCTTGAAATATAACTTTGTGAAATTCCCAACATATCTGCTACTTCTTTTTGTGTTTTTTCATCTCCTGTAATAAATCCAAATCTTAGTTCCATAATATTTCTTTCTCTGCTATTTAATTTTTTTATTGATGCTCTAAGTAAACTTTTATCTACTTCATCTTCGATAGCTCTTGATGTTATATCACTTTCCGTACCCAAAATATCTGATAATAAAAGCTCATTTCCATCTCCATCTTGATTTAATGGTTCATCTATTGAAATTTCTCCCTTTATTTTGTTACTTCTTCTTAAATACATAAGTATCTCATTTTCTATACATCTTGAAGCATATGTTGCAAGTTTTATATTTTTATCTTTTTTAAAAGTATTTACACCTTTCATCAATCCTATTGTTCCTATAGAAATTAAATCCTCTAAATCCACTCCTGTATTCTCAAACTTTTTAGCTATATAAACTACTAATCTTAAATTTCTTTCTACTAAAGTTTGCTTTACACTTTTTTCATCAGAATCTAATTTGTTTAATAAATCCTCTTCCTCTTCTGGAGTAAGTGGTGGTGGTAATGTTTGACTACCTCCAATATAATAAATAGGTAATTCTTCAATTAGATTATCCTCTTTGAAATATTTTATATATAGTGTTTCCAAATTAGCTTTTAATACATTTAATATATTCATCTTTATTATCCTCCTCTATAATTGTATCTAATCCAATAAGTGCATTATATGTATTTCCTTTGCTTAATTTTTTACTATATATCCCTACTATTACTTTTTTTGTTTCTTTTATTTCATCATTATATTCAATATGCACATTATCTGCTTTAAATCCTAAAATTAAACCATGTTGATTTCCTAATGAAGAAAATGGTATAAGTCTAAATTTGTTTGCAATTTCAGTGTTCTTTATAATCTCAAAAAATTTTTCATTGTTTCCACAGATTATATTTTCTATATTCTCTAATATTTCTTTAGGTATCATATTATTTAATATTTCTTTTTCTACTACTATCACTGGCATATTACTTATAGGGTCTTTAAGCATATTTCCTGTATCTACTAATGATTTCATGCATGCTTTTTTGTTATTAAATTCTATTTCAATATAGCAATAAATATCCTTTTTATTCATCTTATTTTTTATCATCTTAAATACATTTACTATTAATGAAAACCCTATTAGTCCACCAAGCAATGCTATCTTTAATGGATATGTACCAATATAAAGCCCGTTTTTCATAAAAATATTTTGAGGTTTAATAATATATAAAAGTGCATATGCACATCCACCAAAAGCAAATGACGTTAAATAAAACACCATTAGTTTACTTATTAATTCTTTAATATTTTTTGGACTATAAGCTATATGTACTAATAATACTGATATTAATATTTTGAAAAATACGTTTGTATACATTTGAAAAATAGAAAATATAGAGATTACTACATATATACTTCCAATCATGCTAGAAATAAATATTCTTAATTTTTTAATCTTATTCTTCGTTATAATTCCTGTAGCAAATAATATAATATAGTTCATGCATAAATTTTCTAAAAATATTATATCTAGGTATAGTATCATTTCTTCACCTTCCGTGTTAGGTTATTTTAATACTATATTAATTAAAATGCTGTCATTTCTTAGTGTAGAAAAAAAGAAATAATCTACTTTTTTAGATTATTTCTTTTCCAATATTTTACATATATAAAAATTTAGTTAATTTCTATCATAATTTTATATATTATTTTTTTTTATTTTTTCTTAAAAAAGATGGTATATCTAAGTCATTTGCATTTGATGAGCTTTCCGTACTTGCTGGTATTGAACCTATCTTATCTCCCCAAGCTTTTGTTACAATCTTGTCTACTCCTGAATTTGGTCCTTTTTCAAATTCTGTGGCAATTACTGTAATTGTTATTTGATCTTTCATTTCTGGATCTATTACAGCACCAAAGATTATATTAGCTTCAGGATCTACGCTTCTTTGTACTAATTCAGCTGCTGTATTTACTTCATGTAATCCTAAATCAGGTCCACCTGTAATATTTATAATTACTCCTCTTGCTCCTTCTATTGATGTTTCTAATAATGGACTTTCTGTTGCTTGTTTTGCAGCATCCTCTGCTCTATTTTCTCCAGAAGCAGTACCAATTCCCATATGTGCCATTCCTGTATTTAGCATTATTGTTTTAACATCTGCAAAATCCAAGTTTACAAGTCCTGGTACAGCAATTAAGTCTGATATTCCTTGAACACCTTGTCTTAAAATGTCATCTGCCATTTTAAATGCTTCTACTATAGATGTCTTTCTATCAATTATTTGTAATAGCTTGTCATTTGGTATAACAACTAATGTGTCCACTTTTCCTTTTAAACTTTCTATGCCACGGTCTGCTTGTGATAATCTTTTTTTACCTTCAAAAGTAAATGGTTTTGTAACAACACCTATTGTTAATATTCCCATCTCTTTTGCTGTTGCAGCAACTATTGGTGCAGCACCTGTTCCGGTTCCTCCACCCATTCCTGCTGTAACGAATACCATATCAGCTCCTCTTAAGGCTTCTGATATTTCTGCTTTACTCTCCTCTGCTGATTGAGCACCAATGTCTGGGTTTGCTCCTGCTCCTAATCCTCTTGTAATTTTTTCTCCAATTTGAATTTTAGTTCCTGCCAAAGATAATTGAAGTGCTTGTCTATCTGTATTAACAGCAATAAAGTCTACTCCTCTTATACCAGATTCAACCATTCTGTTTACAGCATTATTTCCTGCCCCTCCTACGCCTATTACCTTAATTGTAGCTGTTCCATCTAGCATTTTTTCATTTTCTTCAAAGTCCATCATAAAGTTTCTCCTCCTAAATATATATATATTCTTTTTTAAAATTAAAAACTAAATTTTATGAATAAAAAAATTCTTTTATTCTATCTATAACTTTTTTCATAAAACTTTCATCTGTTTTTGTATCTATACTGCTTGATACTGTTTTAGTAAATGGCCTTGATGCTATATATCTTACCAATGCATAAGATACTCTATATGTTGGTTTTACTGTACTTACTAATCTTCCTGTTGATATTTTCACTGGTATATTTAAGTTAATTTTTCCTGCTACATCACTTTTATTCATACTTGTAATTCCCTGTCCAGTTAGTACCACATTATTTATTCTCTGTTTTACACCTTGAGAGGTTATATCCTTATTTACTAATGAGAATATTTCTTCAATTCTAGCTTCCATTATCTCTATCAATTCTGAACTTTTAATAGTTTTGTTCTTATTCTCTCCTTTTACAGTATTTAATAATATATCATTATCATTATCTATAAAAGATTTTAGAGCTAGCCCATATTGTTTCTTTAATTTTTCTGCTTCTTCCTCAGAGATATTTAGTACAAGTGCTATATCATTTGTTATGTTGTTGCCTCCTAATGGAATAGTATTTGTATATATAAATGTTGAACCTTCAAAAACTCCTATATCAGTATTTCCTGCCCCAATGTCTAAGAGCATTATATTATCATGCAATTCATTTACATCTAACATTAAGTTTCTTTCAGCTAATGTTACTGGCACTAGTCCATCTACATCTATTCCTGATTTTTTACATATTGATGAGATTTGTCTTACATAATCTCTATCTGCTAAAATAATTTGTGCTTTTAGAGTAAAACTTGAGCTTAATGTACCTACAGGATCTTCTACTACTTTTCCATTATCTAAAACAAATTTATCTGGTACTATATCTATTAATGTTTTCCCCGCTGGCACTTCAATATCTTTTACTTGCATAATAGCTGATTGTACATCCCTTACAGATATTCCTGCAAATCTATCTTTTACCTCTTTAACTATGCTATTTTGGACTATTGTTACATATTTTCCTGGTATTGTTACGTATGCTGAATTTACTTTTAATCCTGTTTCAAGCTCTATATCATGTATTACATTATCTATGCTATTTGAAACTTCATCTTCATCAATTATCTTGGTTCTCTTTATTCCGCTACATTTCGACGTGCTTTCACAAATAAGTTCTATTTGATTAAAGTTGTTTACCTCTCCTACAACTGCGGAAATTTTAGAAGTTCCTATGTCTATTCCTACAATTATATCACCTATAGCCAAGTTAGGTCTCCTCCAATTCCATATATCGATTTCTTAGTGATAAGAATATTATATTTTATGTAAAAAGTCAATACAATTTGTTATATTTTTGTAATAAATGTGTAACAAACATGTAATAATATTTTGTATTCTTAGAATCACACATATTTCACGTTTTCTATGCGTTTTGACTTTTTTCGACTTTTCTTATTTTATCAGATTTTTTTAAATTTGCAATATTAAAAGGACTCTTTATTTCAGAATCCTTTATATTTTTTTCTTTAGTATCAATTATATTTCTATTCCTTTTTTTGTTTTTCCACTGTCGCTGTAGACTTAGCAACTATTCTCTTTCTAGACCATTTATCTATATAGTATCTACGTATAATTGCCATATCTGTAAAAATTCTTCCAACAAAAACTATTATTGCAGCTAAATATATATCTACATTCAATTTAGTTCCTAAATATGTGAGTGCCATTGCAGTAATTGCATTTATAAAAAAACCTGAAACAAATATTTTTATATCAAAGTTTTTTTGTAATACAGATTTTATTCCCCCAAAAACTGTATCAAGTGCTGCAACTATTGATATTGCTAAATAACTTGAATATGTATATGGAATAAGTGGTGAATTCATTCCCAAAATTGCTCCTAAAATACAACCTATTAATATCGCTATACCTACCAATTTAATCCCTCCTAGATTATTCTAAATTTATATTACTAACTGTCTGCTCTTTATCATATTTTGGAATTTGCACATTACTTTTTCCTTCAACTGAAACTTTTTTTCCAGCTTCTATTTCAGTTTCTACAAACCCATTTTTTCCTGTTAGACTACTTTCTAAAAACTTTTTATTTCCAATAGCTTTAATAACATATGGTCCAGAATT
This sequence comes from uncultured Clostridia bacterium, assembly GCA_944393275.1. Lineage (GTDB taxonomy): Bacteria > Bacillota > Clostridia > TANB77 > CAG-508 > Merdicola. The sequence goes on along the minus strand of CALXZQ010000030.1, from coordinate 3,844 downwards.
TCTTTCGCCATTTATATACATATGATCATCAACTTTTACTATTTCTGTTGAATTTACAATTCTTTGTTCATTAATTGAGATTGCTTCTGCCTCTGCCATATTAAGTTGATTTACTAAGTTCAACAAGTCCGCTGCTGTTACTGATTTAGTATCATCTTCATAGTATATCACTATACCTTCTCCATACACATCTGTGCTCCCCATTAAGAATTTATTCTGTTGCAATTCTTCTTCTATAAGCTTTGAACTTTCCGCATCATTTTCTATACTTGTTTTATATTCTAATAACTTTTTATTAGTTTCTGTTAATTGTACATTTACCTCTTCAAGTTTGCTTTTCCATAATACTAATTCATCTTTTAGCTCGTCCTGCCTCATATTTTCTATTGAAGTAATATCTGTGTTTTGAACAAATTTAAACTGCATAAATATTATGAACGTTAGTATAAAGCTGATTATTCCAATTGTAAAAGTAACTATGGTTTTTCCCTTTTTTATATTATTATTAACTTTCAAAATATTCTCACCTCTATTTTACTTCTTTCATATATTTAGGTTTTATTGTTCCACCATATTTTAAAATCGTTAAATTTGTATTTGGTTTATCTATTTTTGTAACAATTCCCCATGAGTCTAACCAGTTCAAATATCCTCCTACTCTTTTTAAGGCTTCATATAATTCTTCTTGATTTCCTATTGCTTTAATTTTAAAAGGTGCTGCTACTCTAGCCCCATTTATTCTTATTATGTTTCCTGCACATTCAAAGGTTGAACTTGCAAGTATTCTTTGATCATTTATTGATATTGCTTCTGCTCCTGCATTTTTTAATTCATTTACTATATTTTGTAAATCTTCTACATGAATTATATAATTACTAGCATCTTCTGTTGGACCTAAAGTATCTAATGTTACAGTCTGGTTATCTCTAAGTGTAATTTCTATCCCCTTACCAGTTACATCTGTTGTTCCTAAAATTGCTTCACTTATCTTAACTTCTTGTTCTTTTTCTGCTGACTCCTCATCATTTTCTGTAGCTTCAGCTCTTTTAGTTTCTAAATCTACTTGTGCTGTTTCAAGTTCTTTAAATTTTTCTTCATATTCCTCTTTTGTTCTTAATACCTCATCCCTTAAATCATTATCTACATAAGCTGGATTTATTGAAGATATCTTTGAGTTTATTGTTCTTATCTGTACTACCACCGCAAGTGTTAGTAGTAGGCAAACAAAACCTAATATTAGACAAATTCTTTTTTTATTCAAAGAAATTCCACCCTTCTAAATTATTCTTTTTTAAAATACATTTTATTAATATCCATTAGAAATGCAGTTCCTTTTATGCCTTCATTTTTAATTACCATTTGTTTTAATACAGCAATTTTATCGTCTAGACTTGTAGAATCTCCAAGTTGCGCAGTTTTATCTTTTCCAGGCATAATTAATATGAAATTATTTATATCTGTTATATTTATCTCAGATATATCTGCATATATCTCATTACTAGTAGCTGCTTTCGTTATTTTTAAAACTATATCTAATTTTTTTAAGTCTTCTTGATTTAATCTATTTCCACTTACTAAATCTTCTTCTTTAGTCGTGTATCCTGTTATTATTGGTACATTTAATTTTTCTTCTGAGATTTCCAAAATATATCCTTGACTACTTAAATATACATATGCATTACCAAATTTTAACATATATTGAGGTGTTCTTTCAACTACTTCTATATTTATTTCATTTGGTAATTTTCTACTTATTTTTACTGATTCAATATATGCATTTTCTTTTATATTTTCTTCTATTCTAGGTAAAAGTAATTTATATATATTGGTTTCTAATTGTATTTGAGATAAGCTTATAATTTGTTCTGTAGATACATGTTCATTTCCATATACATTTATATTTTTAATATTAAACATTGGAGATGTAGCAAAAAATACTCCTACTCCTGTTAACAGTAATAGACTTATAATTAATTTCAGTATGAAAAATACTCTTTTTTTTGCTTTATTATACTTGTCCTCATCTACAATCCTTACTTTTTTCTCTTTCTTTTTTTTAACTTCCTTTTCTTGTTGTTCATTTAATTTAGAATTATTTCCATTATTTTTGTTTTTGCTGTTATTACTTTTTTTAGTGTTTTTCCTATTTTTTTTCTTATTCTTTTCTTTTTTTGAATTATTCTTTTTATTATCAGGAATTACATTTATTCCTATTACTATTTCATTGTCAAAATTAAATGTATCATTATCTTCTTTTTGCTTGTTTTTTTCTCTTTTTTTATTTTTATTATTACTAGGGCTATTTTTTTTAGCCCTAGTCTTCTTTTTTTTGTTTTCTTCAGAATTTAGATAGTAAAGGTCTATTTTTCCTTCTTTAGTTTTTTTTGACATCTCTATCTATTCTCCTTCTTTAATAATAATATTTGCCCCTAAATTTCTAAGTTTTACGTCTAATTTTTCATAACCTCGTAATATATACTCTATATTATTTATTTCTGTTTTTCCTTTTGCTACAAGTCCAGCAAGTACTAATGCAGCTCCTCCTCTTAAATCTGTACATTTTACTATTGCCGGATTAAGTTTTTTAACGCCTTTTATTACTGCTGTCCTACCTTCTATAGTAACTTTAGCTCCCATTCTGTTCAATTCTGGAATATATTTATATCTATTTTCAAATATATTTTCAATTACTATTGATGTTCCCTTTGCTATAGTTAACATTGTTGCAAAAATTGATTGCATATCAGTAGGAAAACCTGGATATGGCATTGTTTTTATATCTGTTGCTTTAATTTTTCTACTTGATTTTATTGTAATACTATTTTTCTCTACTATTAACTCATTTCCACATTCTTCTAGTTTAGATATAATTGGAATTAAATGCTCTGGCACTACTGAATTTAATTTAACTGTTCCTCCTGTTGCAGCTGTCATACATAAGAATGTTCCTGTTTCGATTCTATCTGGCATTATATTATAACTTACATCTTTTAATTTTTTTACTCCTTGAATAACTACTGTTTTACTTCCTGCTCCTGAGACCTTTGCTCCCATCTTATTTAAAAAATTTTGTAAATCTACTATTTCTGGTTCCATTGCAGCATTTTGTATAATAGTTACCCCTTCTGCCAGCACAGATGCTAATATTGTATTTTCAGTTGCACCAACGCTTGGAAAATCTAATGTAATGTCATTTCCCACTATTTTTTCACATTCACAGTTTATATATCCAGACTCCTCATCTATCTTTACACCTAGTTTTTTAAATGCTTTTAAATGTAAGTCTATTGGTCTAGCACCTATATCACATCCACCAGGATATGATAATTTCACTCTTTTATGTATTCCCAATATAGAACCTGCAAAAATGACAGAAGACCTCATTTCTCGCATTAACTGTTCTGGTATTTCAAATTGTTTAATTCCCTTTGAGTCAATAATTATTTTATCACTATTTTTCTTAATTTTGCAACCCAAAATTTGAAGTATCTCTAACATTATTTTCGTATCATGTATATCTGGGACATTATAAAGTTTCGTAATGCCTTTATTTAATATACTTGCAGCCATTATTGGTAGTGCTGCATTTTTAGAACCAGAAATATTTATTTCCCCATTTAATTTATTTCCTCCTTCTATGATATAACTTTTCATCTTTCTCCACCTTTCTATATGTAGATTTTATATATATTATGTTTTCTTAGATATTTTTGTGAGTTTTATGGAAACTCTAAAAAAAGAAAGTAAGTTAAAAAACTTACTTTCTTTCTATTTAGACTCTTCTATTTTATTTTTTATTTCTTGTATTTGTAATAATGTCTGTTTATATCCATAGTTATAACAT
>CALXZQ010000029.1 GCA_944393275.1 uncultured Clostridia bacterium | reverse complement strand
ACAAAGTTAATGAAAGGTGTAAGTCACACAGACCCTAAAGGTGAAGAATTTGCATTAAGACTTATGAAATATTTAAGGAAAACAACAGATAAATGGAAGGAGCAAACTGGATTAGGGTTTGCCCTATATGGTACACCAGCAGAAAGCTTATGTTATAGGTTCGCAAAGATTGATAAAGAAAGATTTGGAGATATAGAAGATGTAACAGATAAAGGATATTATACAAATTCATACCATGTAGATGTTAGAGAAAAAATAGATGCTTTTTCTAAGCTTACATTTGAAAGCAAATTTCAACCAATATCTTCTGGAGGTGCAATCTCTTATATTGAAATACCAAATATGAAAAACAATCTTAAAGCTTTAGAAGATATCGTTAAGTTTATTTATGAAAACATACAATATGCCGAATTTAATACAAAATCTGATTACTGTCATATTTGTGGATTTGATGGAGAAATTATAATAAACGAAAATGATGAATGGGAATGTCCAAATTGTGGTAATAAAGATCATAGCAAAATGAATGTAACAAGAAGAACCTGTGGTTATTTAGGAGAAAATTTTTGGAATGTAGGAAAAACGAAGGAAATAAAATCAAGAGTATTACATTTATAAAAGGAAGTGCTAAAAATGCATTATGCAGATATAAAAAGAGTGGATATAGCAAATGGAGAAGGAGTAAGAGTTTCATTATTTGTAAGTGGATGTAGGCATCATTGCAAAGGTTGTTTTAATGAAATTGCCTGGAATTTTAAATATGGTAAAAAATTTACTGATGAAACTATAGATGAAATTGTTAAAGATTTAGACCATGATTATATAAATGGATTGACATTACTTCGGAGGAGAACCTCTGGAGCCAGAAAATCAAGAAGGATTATTAAAACTAGTAAAAATAGTAAAAGAAAAATTCCCAGAAAAAAATATATGGTGTTATACAGGCTTTAATTTTGAAAAAGATATTATAGAAAAGATGTCAAAGGAATCTGAAACAACAAGAAAACTAATCTCATATTTTGACATAGTTGTAGATGGAAAGTTTGAGGAAAACCTAAAAGATGTAACATTAAAGTTCAAGGGTTCTAGTAATCAACGTACAATAGAAGTACAAAAAACATTAAAAGAAAATAGAATAGTATTACACGAATTTGAAGAAGTGTAGTTATAAGCTAAAAGTATTTATAATGAAATACATACTAATACTGAAATTGAAGTTAATAAAGTATAAAATAAAAAAGTAGTATTGACAATATTAGGCAATATACATTATAATGTATGATGTATTTGAAATAAGTATATTATGTATTATTTCAAAAGAAGAAATCCCACACGTTAGTGAACGTAATTACCGGAAGGAGGGGAATTAAATGTCAGAAGTTAAAGTTAATAATGGAAATATAGAAGACGCATTAAAAAGATTTAAAAGACAATGTGCTAGAAATGGTGTTTTACAAGAAGTTCGTAAAAGAGAACATTACGAAAAACCTAGTGTAAAGAGAAAGAAAAAATCAGAGGCAGCTAGAAAAAGAAAATTTTAGTATAAATAGGCGCTTACCAAAGGGAAGGCGTCTTTTTGTTTATGGAGTAGATATGAAGAAAAATATTAAAAGTAATATTTTAGTAGGTATATTAATAACTTTGGCAATTATAGGAACATCAAATTTTTTATATATAGGAAATAATGACGAATTCTGGACTTTTGCTAATACATATAAGCTATATAACGGAATTTCGCTATATAACGAAAATAATGTTATACATATGCCATTGTTTTTCTGGACTGGAAGTCTAGTATTCAAAATATTTGGTGCTAATTTTCTAGTATATAGAATATATCATCTTGTAATAATGTTTATTTTATATTTGGCAATATATAAGTTATTTATAAATTTAAATATTAAAAAAGAAATATCTATACTAATGATTGCAATATTGAGTATCTTATTCAGAAGTGTAAATACTGCAGGAGGTAGTTATACAACACTAGCTTTAGCAATGTTTGTATTAGGTGTAAGTAATTTAATAAAAGCACAAAATAAAAATACAAATATAATCTTTCAAGGCATAATAGCATTCTTAATTTTTATTACTAAACAAAATGTAGGTGTATATTATATTTTAGGACTAATTATATATTTAATGTCTGGTAAAAATAGAATAAAAAATATTATTACTTTAATAGTGACTATAACAATACCATCATGTATTTTTTTAGGATATGAATATTATAATAATGAACTTGAAAACCTTATTAATTATACATTTTTAGGATTAGGTGAATTTGCAGAGAAAAATATAATTCTTGATTCAACACAATATGTACAAATGCTACTTGCAATTCCTATATCAGCTATAATATCTGCAATATATCAATTCAGAGATAACAAAAAGAAAAATATAAAAGATGAGAAGTTTAAAATATTAGTTGTATTTAGCATTATGAACTTATTTATGGCATATCCTATATTTAATAAATATCATATACTTACATCAATAGTGATATCAGCTGTTTTGTTAATATACATTTTATATGTATATATCAAGAAGATTAAATTAGAACAAGAAGCAAAAAAAATAATATTAGGAACTATAAATAAATTAATAGTAATATTTATAATAGTTTTTGCTATAAGAAGTATTTATAATGTAATAGTATATAACGAATTTATAAATTCTGCTGAAATTAAATATGATAGAAACCATCCATTTTATGGAGGAGTTATATATAAAGGTAGTGGAGAAGTAATAGAAGGAGAACCAGAATATGATGATGTAATGAACTTTATTAAAGAAAAGGAAAATGAATCTGATGTAATCATATTTGATACTAGAGCTAATCTATACATGGTTCCATTAGGAAGAAATAATCAAAACTATGATTTGCCAATGCTTGGAAACTGGGGAAAAGATGGAGAAAATAAATTACTAGGAGATGTAAAATCTAAAACTAATACATACTTTTTATTGTATGATGAAACTAGAAATATTTCGACACAAGAATCTAAGAAAATAAAGGATTATATAAAAGAAAATTCTAGGTATGATGGAAAAATTGGAAAATACGATATATATTATAAATATTAAAGAATTTAAAGATATAAATTTAAAAATTTATATCTTTATTTTTGTTTAAAAAAATAATATAATAGGCAAAATAAGAGTAGAAAAGTAATATTAAAGGAGAAAATATAAGGTATGAACTATAAGTATATAAATTTAAAAGAAGGTGTAAAACTTCATACAATAAAAACAGAAAAATTTAAAACTAATTTAATTGCAATATTTATCACAGTACCATTAACTAGAGAAAATGTAACTAAAGATACATTAATAGACCTAATATTGCATAGAGGAAGTAAAAACTATAAAACACAAGAAGAAATAAATAAAAGACTAGAAGAACTATATGGTGCAGTATTTGATTATGGCATAGAAAAAAGTGGAGATAATCATGTATTTAAATTCTATATAGAAAGTATAAATGATAAATATTTGAATGATGATAATGAAGTTTTAAAAAATAGTATAAAAATCTTATCTGATATAGTATTCAATCCAATAATAAAAAAAGGGGAATTTGATGAAAAATATTTTGAAACAGAAAAAGAAAAATTAAAGCAAATAATAGATTCTAAAATAGATAATAAAGATACCTATTCATATTACAGGTGTATACAAGAAATGCATAAAGGTAAAGTTTTTGGATTATATAAATATGGGTATAAGATAGATTTAGATTATATTCAAAATACAGATCTTTATGAAAGATATGAACAAATAATAAATACGGGAAAAATAGATATATTTTTATCAGGAAATATAGGAGATGAACAAATAGCACTTGTAAAAAATGATAAAAATATAAGTAAATTACAAAATAGAGTAGCAGTATATAATGTGCAATATGGAAGAAGTGATTTAGTAAATAGTGAAACTATAAAAGAAGTTTCAGAAAGCATGAAAGTGGCACAAGGGAAAGTTGTAATAGGCCTTAATATAAGCGAAAAAAGAGAAAATACCTCATTTGTAGCTTTAATATATAATATGATTTTAGGAGGAAGTGCAAATTCAAAGTTATTTCAAAATGTCAGGGAGAGCCAGAGTTTGGCTTATACTATAAGTTCAAGATATTTAAAGCCTAAAAATAATATTTTTATAAAATGTGGAATTGATATAAAAAATTATGAGAAAGTAATACAAACAATAAAAGAGCAATTAGATGATCTAAAAAATGGTAATTTTTCAGAGGAAGATATATATAATGCTAAAAATACCATAATAGCGTCAATAAAAGGAATTTCGGATGAACAGGATACAACAATAACTTATTATTTTGGGCAAGAACTTTCACATCAAAAGTCAAATTTAATAAATTATGCAGTTGAAATAGGGAAGGTAACCAAAAAAGACATTATAAATCTAGCCAATAGAATAAATATAAATACAATATATTTTTTAAGAGATTAAGGAGAGAAGAGATGCAAATATTAGAAAGCAAAAAAATAGGAGAAAGAGCCTATATTGAAGAATTAGAAAGTGGATTAAAAATAGTCGTAATTCCTAAAAAGAATTTTAATAAAAAACATGCAATCGTTGGAATAAAGTTTGGATCTATAGATAATTGCTTTATTAATCCTAAGAATAATAAAAAGATTACTATTCCAGATGGTGTTGCACATTTCTTGGAACATAAAATGTTTGAACAAAAAAATGGAACTAATAGTTTAGACACTTTGACAGCCTTAGGAGTAAATGCAAATGCTTATACTACAGATACACATACAGCATATTTAATAGAATGTACAGATAATTTTGATGAAGCATATAAAGAACTTTTAGATTATGTGCAAAATCCATATTTTACAAGAGAAAACGTAAATAAAGAAAAAGGAATAATATGTCAAGAAATTAGGATGTATGAAGATGATCCGACTTCTAGAGTATATCAAAATGTATTACAGTGTTTATATAAAAATCATCCTGTTAGAATAGATACCGCAGGAACTATAGATTCTGTAAATAGTATAAATAAAAAAATTTTATATGATTGTTATAATACATTTTATAATCCATCAAATATAGTTATATCACTATGTGGAGATTTTAATCCAGAAGAAATTATAGAACGAACTAAAAATATGATAGTTCAAAAGGAGAGCTATAAGGATATAAAAAGAATTTATCCTGAAGAGCCAGAAGAAATAAATAAATCTATGATAATAGAAAAGATGGAAATAAGCACACCAATTTTTGTAATAGGAATAAAAGATAAACCAAAATATGGAAAAGAATATGTAAGGAAGAACATTGCCATAGAGATATTATGCAATATACTTATAGGTAATAGTTCTAAATTGTATAAAGAATTATATGATAATGGAGAAATATTATCTGAAATAACATTTGAATATCAGTCTTCTACTGATTTTGCATATTTGCTATTAGCGGGACAATCAAAAGAACCTGAAAAAGTACTATCAAAATTTATAAAACAAATAAAATCTTTGAAAAAGAAAGGAATACAAGAGGAGGAATTCGAAAGAATAAAAAAGAAAGTATATGGGGGTTATATTACTGAATATAACGAAGTGTCAGATATTGCAAAAATGTTTATGATAGATTGTTTAGAAAAAGTGAATACTTTTGACATATTAGACGAATTTTTAACAGTTAATTTAGACTATATTAAAGAAATTTTGAATGAAGTTTTTGTGGAAAAAAATATAGCAATTTCAATTATTTCCACAAATTGAATTGAAAAATGAAGTAAGAAGTCATAAAATCGCAAATAAAGGGATACGAAAGACTGCAAAAACCAACAAAAACAAGCTTTTTTTATTGATTCAGTTGAAAAAATATGTTAATATTTTTCCATACTAAAGAAAAAATGAAAAAAGGAGTGATTTTATGTTGAATGATGAAATTTGCAAACTAAGAGATAAATTAAATGAAAGTGTAATAAATGAAAAAGATTATAGTATAATATATAAACTAAGTATAGAACTAGATAAATTAATAGCAAAATACTATATAGAAGAGTTAATTTAGTATGATTTACTTAAAATTCAAATGTTTTGAAAATTTTGAAAGGAAAAATGTTGCAATTTGACTAAATATGTACTATAATTATTAATAAGTACGAATATTAGGAGGATAAAATTATGAAAGTATCTAAGAAAACAGCTAAAATAATAAATGTGATAGTAATAGCCTTAGCAATAGCATTAATAGCAGGAAACTTTGCAGCAGTAAGTGCATTTGATGGATATCAAAGTATTACAGCTTCTGATAGCTCTTTAGCCCAAAATGCTAGAAATATCGGAGGAACAATATTAGGAGTTGTACAAGTTGTAGGTATGGCAGTTGCAATTATTATGCTTATAGTATTAGCTATAAAATATATCTCAGCTGCACCAAACGATAAGGCAGAAATTAAAAAACATGCTGTTGTATATATAGTTGGCGCTGTAATATTATTCGCAGCAGCAGGAATTGTAGAAATAATTAAAAACTTTTCAACAAATTCAATTAAAGCTTAATAGGAATAAAAATGACTATAAAAAAGATTTTAGCTTTTGTTAAAATCTTTTTTTAGTAATACACTTAAGAAAGCAGGGAAAATTATGCGAATAAATAAGAAATTAGTTACAATTATTATTAGTATAATATGCATATTATTGATATTATCAAATTTTTCATATGCTTTAAATACAGATGTATATGAAGGAATATATAATAATGATGGAAAACAAACCAGTATAGCTAAAGTTGCAGGCTATGTATTAGGAGTAGTACAAGTTATAGGAATGGCTGTTGCTACAATTGGAGTAGTTGTTTTAGGAATAAAATATATTATATCTAGCCCAGAAGATAAGGCAACAATAAAAGATAAGGCAGTTATATATGTGACAGGAGCAATTATAATATTTGCTGCTAGTGGACTAATAGGATTAGTTGGAGAATGGGCACGAGAAAATGTTAAATAATGTTTAAAAATAATAGAACTCAAATAGTAAATTTATGAAATTTATTATTTGAGTTTTTTTATGCTTAAAAATGTTTTTTATTAGAAAAAATGGAGTTCCTTAGAGAAATTGTTACACTATTATTACAATTAGTTAAAATTTTAAATACAATGGAATAAAATGACTAGAAATGTTGAAAAATCATTGCTTTTGGGGTATAATTTATATAATATTGGAATAATTGTATTCAGGAGGAGAAATATGAAAATTTTAAGTAAAATAATCCTTATTTTAATACTTGCAATGGCCTGTACTCTAGTATTTTCTGAAAATAGTATGGCAATGCAAGATTGGGATTCGATGAAACAGCAAGCAGATGCCTTTATTCAGAAAGGACAATCAGAAGGTGGAGATACGGTAATTTCTGAACAAAGTCTTCAAGATTTTGCAATGCCAATAGCAAGAACATTACTTGCAATAGCAAGTGCAGTTCTTTTAATTGTAACAGTAATTGTTGGAATACAATACTCTATGGGGAATCCTTCAGATAAAGCAAAATTAAAACAGAAGTTGGTTGGATTATTGGTTTCGACAATAGTAATTTTCGGAGCACAAGGAATTTGGGCAATTGTATATAATTTTATGACACAAGTAACTCAATAATAAACAAAGGAGGAAACAGATATGGGTACATATTACATACCAAGAAATCTTAGAGGAGAAACAAGAATATTTTATATATTCACAGTTAAATCTTTAATAACCACAGGTATAGGAGCATTAATAGGAGCGATATTCTTTTTTTTAATAGGAACTATTTTAGGAGAAAGGCTGGTAGGTGGAATTATAATGGGAATATTTGCTTTAATAGGCTGGGCAATAGGAGCGATTAAAATACCTACACTTGCAGGATTACCATTCACAAAAAATATAGGTGGAGAATCATTAGATGAGATTTTAAAAAGATATGTGAAATTTAAAATGAATAGAAGGCTATACACATATGTAGACGTAAAAGAAACAACTGAAGAAACCGTAAAAAGTACAAAGGAGGAGAAATAGAATATGGATATTATTACAATTTTAAATATAATGGTAATTGTTTTAGTCGTAGTTATTATTGCTTTAGTAGTGGCATATTACTTTTTGATATATAGAAAAAAAGATAGTAAAAAAGAGAAAGAATTAAAAGAAACTAAAAAGAATACATCAACATTTAATGGAATATCTAAAGAAGATATAAAAGCTTTGTTGGATTTTGATGAAATTAAAGACGATATGATTATAAGAAAAAATGGAGATCAATATGTAATGGCAATACAATGTAAAGGTATAAACTATGACCTATTATCAGATGAAGAAAAACTATCAGTAGAAGCAGGATTCGTTCAATTCCTAAATACTTTAAGATTTCCTATTCAATTGTATGTACAAGCAAGAAGTTTGAATCTAAGAAATATAATAGATGAATATAAAGCAAGAGTTAACAGTATAGCAGATGAAATAAAAGAGTTAGAGACTCAAAGGAAAGAAGCCGTTAAAGAAGGAAATACAGAAAAAGAAGAGAGAATAGCATTTGATATAAAAAGAAAACAAAATGTTCTAGAGTATGGTACGGATATATCAGAATACATTGGAAAAATGAGTTTGAATAAAAATGTTTTACAACAAAAAACGTATGTAATTGTATCTTATTTTGCAAGTGAAATTGGAAATACATCAAATTATTCAAAAGAAGAAATAAGAAATATTTGTTTCTCAGAATTATATACAAGATGTCAATCAATTATAAGGACATTAGCAGCATCACAAGTATATGGAAGAGTATTAGAGTCAGAAGAATTAGCAGAACTATTATATATTGCATATAATAGAGATGATTCTGAATTATATCAATTATCTAAAGCATTAGATGCTGAATATGATGCACTATATACTACAGGTAAAGACGTTTTAGTAAAAAAACAAGAAAAAATAGAAGAAGAATTAGAAGTAGAAGCAGTAGATTTAGCAACAGATAGTATAATGGCAGCAGATAGAAGATTAAAAGATGAAAAGGAAAGAAAAGCAAGAATAAGAGAAAAAGCTGTAGAAATAGTTGATGAGTATAAAGATCAATTAGATCCCGAATTATATAAAGCTACCAAAGAAGAGATATTAAACAGTGGTAGAAAAACAAAAAATACAGAAGAATCTGAAGCAAAACCAAGGGCGAAAACAACAAGAACTAGAAAGAAAGCTTAAGATAATATGCTAAAGATGGGAGGAAAACAAGTTTATGAAAATAAAAAATAAAAAAGATAATATAGAATCTACATCTGAGAGAAGGCCAATGGGAGCATTAGAAAAAAATGCAAAGAACATAAAAGAATTAATTGCTCCAGCAGGAATAGATGCATCTCATACTAATTATTTAGAGATAGTATCAAATAAAACTAGATATGCAAGAAGTATGATTGTATCTACAATACCAAGAATGTGTACTTTCCCAGAATTTTTAAGAAGTATGTATACATTTGGAGATTTAAATACATCTGTATTTATAACACCAATTAGTGAAAGTTCATCACAAACAGATTTAAATAGAACAATAAATGAACTTGAATCTGAAAGAATTGTTGCGATTGATAGAGGAGATATAAACCGTGAAAGAATATTAGCACAAAAAAGATTAGAAGCAGAGGAATTAAGAGATCAAATTGCCAGTGGTTTTAATAAATTATTTGATGCTTCTATAGTATGTACATTATTTGCATATAGTTTAGATGACTTAGACAAAGATACAGAAATGCTATCTTCAGAAATGTCTAAAACACTTATTGGAATAAAACCAGCATGGGCAATTCAAGAAGAAGCATTTAAAACAAATATGCCATTTAACGAAAATAAACTTAATAAAGCGCATACATTTGATAGAAGCTCTATGGCGACAGTATTCCCATTCTTCACATCAGAAGTAGGACATGAAAATGGTATTCCACTAGGATTTAATAAACAAACTGGATTACCAATCTTATTTGATAATTTTAACCCATCATTAACAAATTATAATATGGTAATATTTGGTAAATCTGGTGCTGGTAAAGGTGTAACTATTAAAACCCTAACAGCAAGATCTTCTGTTTTGATGGGAATAGAAAGCCTAGCATTAGATGCTGAGGGTGAATATGGTATAGTTGCAGATGCTTTAGGTGGAATAAATGTTACTATAAGCCCTAACTCAAATACAATTATAAACTTATTTGACTTAGAACCAGAAACTGTAAAAGATGAAATAACAGGAAGGGAAAGAGTTGTTTTAAATGTTGAAAACAAAGTAGAGGACGTTACACAAGCATTACTTACAATGGCAAGAGGTAGTACAAGAAGTGAAGAAGTAAATGAACTTACAAAACAAATTATAGCTGAAGCAATATATCAAGAATATGAGTCTCGCGGAATAACAAATAATATAGAAAGTTTGTATGTTTCAGATAAGAGTAAACAATTTAGTAAAGAATTTGTAGGTAGATCAAAGAAAGAAATGCCTACAATAGGTTCTTGGTATAAAAGAGTAGTTGAAAATGCTAAAACAAATACAAACCCAGATTATAGATTCCATTATAGTTATTTAATAAAAGTTATGAAACAATATGTTAGAGAATATAATGGACAAATGGCATACTTTGATGGACAATCAACATTTGAGCTATTAGATGGGGTACCATTTATAAATCTAGATATTTCTCAACTAGAAGAGAGATTTGCAAGGCCACTTGCTCAACAAATACTACTTTCTTGGATTTGGGAAAAATATGTTAAAAAGAATAGTGAAGACAAAGAAAAGGCTAGTAAAAAAAGAGTTCTTATAGATGAAGCATGGATGTTACTTCCATACCAGGAAGCGGTAGACTTCCTAAATACAATGGCAAGACGTGCAAGAAAGAGAAATGTTTCACTTGCGGTTATGTCACAAAAGTTCCAAGACTTTTATGAAAAACCAGAGGTACAAGCAGTTTTAACTTCATCAGATACGAAGTTGTTCTTAGCACAAGACAAATCTGAGATACAATATATAAAAGAGGTATTTAAATTAAGTGAAGGAGAAGCAGCATTTTTAACAACATGTAATAGAGGTGAAGGTTTATTAAAAGTTGGAGCAGATACAGCGATATTAAGTATAAGACCAACTAAAAAAGAATTTGAATTTGTTGAAACTAATATTAATAAAATGAAATTAATAAGAGAAGAAAAAAGAAGAAGTGCTAGATAAAAGGAGTATAAATGAAAAAGATTACTATTGTCAGTATAATTGTAATACTAATATTTAATTTAATAGTAACTAAGAATGTATATGCTGATTACCCGAGTGTTATAAGCAATTCTATTGAGCAAGAAAATCTTACTCAGATGGAAAATGCCATAGACCCAGGACTTACTAATTCTTTAGCAGATGAGGGAGAAACTACTATACACAAGGGGACTTCTAATGATGATGGAACATATTCTATTAGTGATGAAACAACAACTACTAAAAGCACTATAAGTTCTAGTGGTTCAGGAGCAGGAATTGTAGCAGGACTAATAAATATATTTCCTACAGCAATAAGTGCTATTATGACAGTGCTAGTAATAACTCAACAACCAGAGACATCTGAAATAAAAGAATTTACAATTCAAGATTTAGTTTTTAATAAGTTTAGATTGTTTGATATTAATTTTTTTGAAGTAGATCCTTTAAGTACAGATGCAAACAGTATTATGAAAAGAAAAGTTGCTATATGGTATACAGCAGTTAGAAGATTAGCAATAGTAATATCATTATGTGTATTAATATATATAGGAATAAGAATGACTTTATCTACAGTAGCCTCAGATAAAGCAACATATAAACAAATGCTTATGGATTGGATATGTGGATTTATATTAATATTCCTTATGCAGTATATAATAGCATTTGCAGTTATAACATCAGAAGGAATAGTAGAAATGTTGCCAGAACAATCAACAAATTTAGAGAATGTACTGATGAAAGGAAATGGTGCAGAAATAGGAATCCAAGGACAAATGCAAGAAGCAAAAGGATGGAATTTTGTTACCTCATGTGTCTTATATTGGATGTTAGTATATTATCAAATAAAATTTATGATTCTATATTTTAGAAGACTATTTTCAGTATTCTTACTAACAATTGTATCTCCAATAATTTGTGCAGTATATCCAATTGATAAAATAAAAGATAAAAAAGCACAATCATTTAAAACTTGGATTAAAGAAATTATGGTTAATATATACATACAACCATTACATGCTATGTTATATATTGTATTTATAGCATCAGCTACAGAGATTGCAAAAGTAGCACCACTATTTGCAATAATATTCTTAGCAGCATTGTCTAGAGGTGAGAAAATAGTTAAGAACATATTCAATATAAGAGGAATGACATCAATCAACTCATTAGGAACTATAAAGGTAAGATAGGTGG
>CALXZQ010000028.1 GCA_944393275.1 uncultured Clostridia bacterium | reverse complement strand
TTGTAGATTAATACTATTATTCTACAATTCTTCTTTTAGTTTTTTTGCTAAAGCTTCATTGATTCCTTTTATTTTTGTAAGTTCTTCAATACTAGCTTGTTTTATTTTCTCAATACTTCCAAACTCTTTTAATAATGCCTGCTTTTTCTTGGCACCTATTCCATTTATATCATCTAGACTAGATTTAGTTATTTCTTTATCTCTTAATTTTTTATGATATGAAATTGCAGTATCGTGAACTTGGTCTTGAAAATTTGTTATATGATTCATTAACTTTTCTGACAATTTTAATTCTTTTCTATTTTCATCCATTAATGCTCTAGTCCTATGCTTATCATTTTTTACCATTCCATATATAGGTATTTGTAAATTTAATTTTTCTATAACCTGTTTTGCTGCTTTTAGTTGTGTTATTCCACCATCTACAAATATAACATCTGGTAACTTACCAAATCCTTTATCTTCTTTATCTATAGAATGCATTAATCTTCTTTCTATAACTTCTGCCATACATCTTGGATCATCTTGTCCATATACAGTTTTTATTTTAAATCTTCTAGCTAAATTCTTTTTTATAACTCCATCTTGCATAACACACATTCCTGCAACAATATTAGTTCCTGAAAGATTAGATATATCATAACATTCTATCTTTCTAGGTAGCTTATCCATTTTTAGAACTTGTTTAAGTTCTAATAGAATATCATTTTTTTCTTTATTTTTATTATTTAAGGTAACCTCTGCATTATTTTCTGCCATTTCTATAAATCTTAATTTTTCTCCTTTTTGTGGAGTTTTAATCTCTACTTTTCTTTCTGCTTCTGTGGATAACCATTTTTCAATTGCCTCTTTATCCTCTATTTCCTCTCTAATCATTATTTTATTAGGTAAATTTGGATTATTTAAATAATATTGTTTTATAAATCCTGATATAATTTCACTATTTTCCATCTCTACTAGATTACTAAAGAAATAGTGCTCTCTTCCTATCATTTTACTTCCCCTAACAAAAAACATTTCAATACATACTTCTAATTCATTTTTTGCAATTCCTATTACATCTATATTATTTTCTGAAATATTTGACACCTTTTGTTTTTCAGAAATTCTTTCTATTGCAATTTTTTTATCTCTTAGATATGCCGCTTTTTCAAATTCTAATTTTTCTGCAGCTACCTTAATTTGCTTTTCTAAATCTCTTATTATTTTATTTGTTTTTCCCTCTAACAAATCTATAATTTCATCTATTTGAGTTCGATATTCTTCCTTTGATATATATCCCATACAAGGAGCATCACATCTTTTTATATGATAATTAAGACATGGTCTTGTTCTTCCTTCATAATTTCTACATTGTCTTATTTTAAACTTTTCTTTTATAAAGTTTAGCATTTCTTTTGCACTACCTGGATTAGCATAAGGCCCGAAGTATTTACTTCCATCATTTATAACTCTTCTTGTCATATATACATTAGGGAAATCCGTACTCATATCTATTTTTATATATGGATATGTTTTATCATCTTTAAGTAAAACATTAAATCTTGGTCTATTTTTCTTTATTAAATTACATTCTAAAATTAGAGCTTCTGCTTCATTATCTACTACTATATATTCAAAATGATCAATTAATGATACCATTTTTTTTATTCTCTCAGTTTTATTAGTCTTTCTAAAATATGACCTAACACGTTTTTTTAAAGAAATGGCTTTCCCTACATAGATTATATTATCTTCTTTGTCTCTCATTATATATACTCCTGGCTTTCCAGGTAATTTTTTTAATTCTTCTTCTATATTAAACATAGTTCCTCCGAAAATTAATATAGAATTATTTTATCATATTTTCACATAATATGCTATTACTTTATATTAACTCCAATAATTCCTCCTATACCACCTGATATTATTCCTAATATTATCATAACTATAGATTGTATTTGTAAGTGAAAACTATTATTTAGTATTACTGAAACAATATATATTAATAACATATATATTGCTCCTATTATTGCACCATTTAATATACCATTCTTTTTTATATGGATAGTAGCAATAGAACTACCTATTAATATAGATACTGCATTTATTATTATAGTTACTACTGGTATTATGTTTTCACTAGTATTGGTATATGTAAGAACTACTGCAAAAACTAATAAAAGTATAATTAGACTTATAAATGATATGACACTTCCCTTTATTATTACTTTAGCAGTATTATTAATTTCTAATATTTCTCTTTTTTCATTATTCATAAAAAATACCTCCCTTAAAATATTATTAGGAAGGTATTTTTTTAGAACTATTTTATTTATATAATTTATTATTCTTGAGAGTTTTCTTGATCTCCTGATTGACTGTCTTGTTGTTCTGATGAATCTTGTTGCTCAGTGTTATTCTGATCATCTGACTCATTTTCTTCTGTATTTTGATTTGTCTGTCCATCTGTTACTACATTTTGATTTATATCTATATCTTCACTATTATCTGTTGACTCTACACTTCTATTTACCTTTTTTATTCCACTTCTTGAGAATACATCATCTAAGTTGCCTTTTGCACCATTTATTTCTATTTGATAAATATCTTCTCCATTTTCTGTAATATAGTAAATACTTTCTACCATACTATTAAGTTGTACTAAGAATTCTCCTCTTGAATTAACAACTGCATAGAATTTTCTACTTTCATTATTTTCCTCAGCATTTCTTCCTAGGATTATTGCCTCATAATCTTCTAATAATAACGCATTATTTGCTGAATTATTTCTATTACTTGATACTATACAACCCATAGCATCATACTCAATAGGTACAATTAATCTTCCAGATATATTATATATACCCCATTTGTTATTTCTACATACCGGTATACAATTATCATATAATAGATATGGATTACTTACTTCTGAACTCTTAAATAAAGTCTTATCTACTCCTATTTCATCATATTCTATATGAATTATAATTGAGCCTTGTTTATTTATAACACCATATTTATCTCCTAATCTTGCTATGTACAATCCTGAATCATTATCTAATAATTTTAGTTCATCATATTCTAATGCAATTTTGGTTCTACCTAGATTGTTAACAATTCCCACTTTTTCATTGTTCTCTACTAAGAATTCGTTTGTAGCTTCAATATATGTTATTCCTGAGTATTTTGTACCAATAATCTCATTATTTGTTGTTAAATCTATTACTCCTAATCTACCACTATTATTTTCTACTACAAGCATTCCATTTATTATTGCTTTTAAATTGTAGAAGTTTTCATCTATTTGTGCATATCCCATACTTGCTATATTTGTTGTATAATATTGTGTTAAGTATGATAAAGTATAAATATTTATCTTATTAGTTTCTTGGTTATATGTTATATCAGCATTATATATTTTTTTGATTCCATCGACTGTTGCATATAAGTTTCCATTTATATATCTTATAGGCTCATCTATATATATATAATCGTATTCATTATTTTTTGCGTTATCATTTAATAATATTTTATATATTTTCTTAGAATTCATTTCAAAAGAAGCTACTTCTTCATCTGTATCAGTTTCTACAAAACCTTTTTTATCATCTTCTGATGCTGCTCCATATTCTCCATTATAGTAGGTATATCCTAATGCCTTACTTAAGTCTTTTATTGATATATACATTTTACCTGATTCTTCTTGAATGACTGTTGTTGAAGATAGTGGAGATTGTACACCATTTATAAACATACCCAGTTGCATAGATTGTAGGTATGAGATTATTACTAGAATAACTACTATTAAAATAATTGCTATAATAATTGCAACTATTATTCCTGTTCCCATTTTTTTTACTTTTTTCTTTTCATCTAATAAGTCTTCTTCAAACAAATCCATATTTTATCCCCCTCGTTATTCTTCATACCCATACTTTCTATAAAACTCATTTTTAAAGTTTAATAAGTTGTCATTCTCTATTTCTATTCTAACCTTTTCCATTAATTTAGTCAAGAAATAAATATTGTGTAGTGATAGTAATCTAACTCCTAATATTTCTTTTGTTTTAACTAAATGTCTAATATATGCTCTAGTATAATTTCTACAAGTATAACAATCACATTCTGGGTCTAATGGTCCCCAATCTTTCTCATATGTTTTGTTCCTTACTACCACTTTTCCATTCCAAGTCATAGCAGTTCCATTTCTTGCAATTCTTGTTGGAAGTACACAGTCGCACATATCTATTCCGCTTATTGCTGCTTCTATCAAATAATCAGGACTTCCTACTCCCATTAAATATCTTGGCTTATCTTTAGGCATTAATGGAGTAGTATATCTTAGCATTTCTAGGAATTCCTCTTTAGGCTCTCCTACACTTATTCCTCCTATTGCATATCCTGGCAAATCTAACTCTATCAATTCCTTTGCACTCTGCTCTCTTAGATCTTTATAAAATCCTCCTTGGATAATTCCAAATAGAGATTGATTTTCTGTGTTTTTATGTGCTTCTTTACACCTTTTTGCCCATCTTGTAGTTCTTTCCATTGATGCCTTTGTATATTCATATGTAGATGGATATGGACAGCACTCATCAAATGCCATCATAATATCAGATCCTAAATCATTTTCTATTTCCATTACTTTTTCTGGAGATAAAAAATGTCTGCTTCCGTCTAAGTGTGATTTAAATTCAACACCTTCTTCTGTTATAGTTCTTAATGGGCCTAAACTAAACACTTGAAAGCCTCCACTATCAGTAAGTATAGCTCTATCCCAGTTCATAAATTTATGAAGTCCACCTGCTTCTCTTATAAGTTTACTTCCTGGTCTTAGATATAAATGATAAGTATTTGATAATAAAATTTTTACATCTATTTCGTTTTTTAGTTCATCTGGTGTCATAGACTTTACTGTAGCTTGAGTTCCTACTGGCATAAATACCGGAGTTTGGATATCTCCATGAGGTGTATGTACTATTCCTCTTCTTGCTCCTGTTTGTTTACACTCATGTAATAATTCATATGTTACTGCTGGTTTCATATTTTTTCTCCTATCTTGTTTCTATTTTTTGTGTTTTTTGTGTTTGTTGTTCTCTTTGTTCTTGACTTCTTTTTAATGCTTCTGCAATATCTACTTCTTCTCTTATCCTATCTTTTAAATTTTGTGTTTCTTGTTGTCCTTGTTTTAACCTTTTTTGCATTCTCATACCAAAAGATTCTTTAACATTATATTTTAGTATATCTCTTCCGTATCTATCTTTTACTATATCTAGATTTTTGGTTGTCAATATTCCTCTTTCATGATTGAAGATTCCCGCCATTCTTCTTAATGCTACTCTCTCATCTCTATCTTCTACTTGTCCTAAATCAGAATATTTGCTATATAATTCCTCAAAATCTATAGGCTTGTCTGTCAATCTAAATGTTATTCTTGTAGTAGTTTTCTTCATTTTTGTTAAGGTATCTTTATCCCCTGTAACTGCTGCTTTTGCTATTTCTCTTAGGTCTCCAAAATTTTTAAATCCTAATTTTTCTAAAATTAATAAAGATTGTTTTTCCTTAGGTTCTCGTCCTAATATTCTTCCTACTAAGTTTTGTGAATGTCTGTTATCCATGGAATCTATTTTTATATAACCTAAAGTTTCTAACATTTGAAAATTTTTTATATTTATTCCATGTGTTACTGTTGATATTCTTTGAGTATAAATTTTTTCTCCATTTTCCCCAACTTCGTAATCAGAGCCTTCTAAGTTCTTCTTATATCTTGAAAAACCTACTAAAGCTTGAAGAGCCATCATTCCCCCTTTTTCTCCATTTGTATATCCTTTCATTTTTGATGTAGCATCTATTACCGATGCTTGGAATATTTCAATTTCTCCTTTTAATGGTTTTTTTTGAGAAACAAACATTAAACCTGGTTCTGTTTTATAAAGGGTATTTAATATAGCTCCATATCCTGCTCGTATTCCAGCTACTGTTCCTATAGCTGCTACTGGTAGACTTCCTACAGAAACGGCAACAATACTAGCTAAGGCAACACCACTATATCCTAGTATTTTGCCTATTCTTTTAGCTCCATCCATTGCTTTAGGAAGCATTCTATTTTTGACTTCTTGCAATGAATTATTTTTAACTACCAACAAGGTATTATTATTCTTTTGTTTTTCCATACTATTCCTCTTATTTTATAAACATTGCATCTCCAAAACTGAAAAATCTGTATCTTTCCTTTACTGCTTCTTCATAAGCCCTTAAAATAAACTCTCTTCCTGCTAATGCAGATACTAGCATTAGTAAAGTAGATTGTGGCAAATGAAAATTAGTTATTAATGAGTCTAAACATTTAAATTTATATCCTGGATAAATAAATATTTTTGTATCACCTTCTGTTTCTTGTACTAAGCCATTTTCATCTGCAATACTTTCTATAACCCTACAAGATGTTGTTCCTACTGCAATTACTCTATTTCCACTTTTCTTTGCTCTATTTATCTTTTCTGCATCTTCTTGTTTTATATAAAAGTGCTCTGAATGCATTTCATGTGCTTCAACTGTTTCTTCCTTAACTGGTCTAAAAGTACCTATTCCAACATGCAAAGTTACATTTGCTATACTAACCCCTTTTTCTTCTATCCTTTTTAATAGTTCTGGTGTAAAATGTAATCCTGCTGTTGGTGCTGCAGCTGAACCATTATATTTTGCATACACAGTTTGGTATCTATCTTTTTCTTTTAATTCCTCATGTATATATGGTGGAAGTGGCATTAATCCAATTTTATCTAATATTTCATTAAATATCCCTTTATATGAAAATTTTACTTTCCTTGTTCCCCCTGGCATTGTGTCAAGTATTTCTGCCTTTAAAAGTCCATCTCCAAATATTACTTTAGCTCCAATATGTAATTTATTTCCTGGTCTTACAATACTCTCCCAGATATCTCCTTCTATATTATTTAAAAGTAAAAATTCTACATTCGCTCCTGTTTCCTTTTTACCATATATTCTAGCCGGTATTACTTTTGTATTATTTCTAACTAGTACATCTCCTGGGTTTAAATAATCTATAATGTCTCTAAATATTTTATGTTCTATGGTTTTATTTTTTTTATCTAATACCATAAGTCTTGATTCATCTCTTTTTTTTATTGGAACTTGTGCTATTAATTCTTCTGGTAAATTATAGTTAAAATCTGATACTTTCATTTTCTACTCCTTTTTACAGTTAATATAATTATATATTACTTTAGTGGTAAAATCAATATTTATATTGATAAATCGAGATAGTAAAAGGGCTTAAAAATTAATTTTTAAGCCCTTTTACTATTATAATTTTTCTACATCCATCTTTAATATTTCATCATTGATTTTTGTATCTGTATATTCTGCTCTTTCTTGGTTATAAAATATATTATCTGCTAATGTATCATGTTTAATTACATCTTCATATTTTTTTACTATCTCTTCAAGTTTTTTGTTGTCTGATACATATAGATTTATTCTATCTAATACTTCAAAGCCTTTGTCTTTTCTCATGTTTTGAACTTTAGATAAGATTTCTCTTAAATATCCTTCTTCTTTTAATTCAGTGGTTATTTGTGTATCTAATACTACACCAATTTCTCCCTCCCCTGCAAATGCAAATCCTTCTTTTCCTTGCATTGTTACAAGTAAATTTTCTGAGTTTAATCCAATTTCTGTCTCGTCTATTTGAATATACTCTGTTTTACCTGATTTTACTTTATTGGCTAGATCCATTTGATTTCTATTTTCTATTTCTGCTTTTATTCTTGGAATTAGTTTTCCATATTCTTTTCCTAAAACTGGTAGATTTGGTTTGATTTCAAAATCTACATATTTAGACATCTCTGCTCCTAAAATAACCTTTTTTACATTCAATTCTTCTTTTACTATATCTCCATAATATTCAGGAAGTGTATCTACAGATATCAACATTTCTAATAATGGCTGTCTGTTCTTAATATTGGCTGTATTTCTAGCACTTCTTCCAAGTTTTACTATACTATATGCTAGATCCATTTCATTTTCTAACTTTTTGTCTATTTTACTTTCATCTACTTCTGGCCATAAACATAAATGTACGCTTTCTGCAGCTGATTTATCTAGATTAACAACTAAGTTTTGATAAATTTCATCTGCTATAAATGGTACAAATGGTGCTATTACTTTTATAAGGTTTACTAAAACTGTGTATAAGGTTACATATGCACCTATCTTATCATCAGTTAATTCTTGAGACCAGAATCTTTCTCTATTTCTTCTTACATACCAATTAGAAACTTCATCTGTGAAATCTTCAATTTGAAGTGCTGCACCTGTTATATCATATTTATCTAATTTTTCATCAATTTCTTTAATTAATGTATTTAATTTAGATAATATCCATTTATCCATTACATTTGTAGCTTCAAAATCTTTATATTGTAATGGATTGAATTGATCTATCTCTGCATATAACACATAGAATGAGTATACATTCCATAGAGTGCTTAAAAATCCTCTTTGTGTCTCTTGTACATTCTCTAAAGAAAGTCTTGTAGGTAGCCAAGGTGCACTTACAGTATAGAAATGCCAACGTGTAGCATCTGCTCCAACTGTATCTAATAATAGCATTGGATCTACTCCATTTCCTTTTGACTTAGACATTTTTTGTCCTTTTCCATCTAAAACATGGCCTAATACTATACAATTTTCAAATGGTATCTTTCCAAATATTGCTGTTCCTATAGCAGTTAATGTGTAAAACCATCCTCTCGTTTGATCTACCGCTTCTGATATAAATTGTGCAGGGAAGTTTTGTTCAAATAATTCCTTATTTTCAAATGGATAATGAAATTGTGCAAATGGCATTGATCCTGAGTCAAACCAACAATCTATAACCTCTTTTGCTCTTTTCATTTCTTTTCCACAAACTGGACATTTTAAGTGAACTTCGTCAATATATGGTTTGTGTAATTCAATATCTTCTGGACAATCTACTGCTTTTTGTTTTAGTTCTTCTATACTTCCTATACATTCTTTGTGTCCACATTCACAACTCCATATTGGAAGTGGTGTTCCCCAATATCTATCTCTTGAGATTCCCCAATCTATAACATTTTCTAGGAATTTTCCAAATCTTCCTGTTCTTATTGAATCTGGATACCAATTAGTTTTATTGTTGTTTGCAACTAGTTCATCTCTTAAAGTGCTCATTGCAACAAACCAACTTTCCTTTGGATAATATAAAAGTGGTGTATCACATCTCCAACAGTGTGGATATGAGTGTAAATGTTTTTCTTTAGATAACAATTTATTTTCTTTTTGTAACCATTCGCATATTCCTTCATTACAATCTCTTACAAATTTTCCAGCCCAAGGCTCTACTTCAGATACAAATTTTCCTTCTTTATCTACTAGATTAATAAAAGTTATTCCATTTTGTTTAGCAACAATACTGTCATCTTCACCATATGCAGGTGCTATATGAACTATTCCTGTTCCATCTGTAAGTGTTACATAATCTCCATGTATTACTTCAAATGCTTTACCTTCTACTTCTCCAAATGGCATTAATCTTTCATATTTTGTACCTAATAATTCTTCTCCTAAAAATTCTTTTTCTATTTCATATTCTTTATCCTTTAAAACTGTTGCTAGTAGGTCTTTGGCTAAAATATATACTTCATATTTTGGTTCTTCTTCTGTTCCAACATTCACTTTTGCTTCAACATATGTAAATGACTTATTTACACATAACGCTAAGTTTGAAGGTAATGTCCATGGTGTTGTTGTCCATGCTAAAATGTATTTATTATCTGAACCTACAACTTTAAATTTAGCAATACATGTTAAATCTTTTACATCTTTATATCCTTGTGCTACTTCATGTGATGATAGTGCTGTACCACATCTTGGACAATATGGCATAACTTTATGTCCTTCATATAGAAGTCCTTTATTCCACATTTGTTTTAAAGCCCACCATACTGATTCAATATATTCATTGTGATATGTTACATATGGATTCTCCATATCTACCCAATATCCTACTTGGTTAGTCATCTTTTCCCACATTGATACATATGTGAAAACACTTTCTTTACATTCTTTAACAAATTTTTCTACACCATAATCTTCTATTTGTTGCTTACCTGATATACCTAATTTCTTTTCTATCTCAAGTTCAACTGGAAGACCATGTGTATCCCATCCAGCTTTTCTAATTACTTGATATCCTTTCATTACCTTATACCTTGGTATAATATCTTTCATTACTCTTGTTTCAATATGCCCTACATGTGGCTTTCCATTAGCTGTTGGTGGTCCATCATAAAAAGTAAAATATCTTGCACCTTTATTCATTGCAAAATTCTTTTTTATAATGTCTTTTTCCTTCCAACGCTTTGCAACTTCTTTTTCCATTCCTGCAAATCCATCTTTTAGCTCTACCTTTTTATACATATACTTTCCCCCTTATATATTTTTTGCAATCAAAAAACCTTTCCATCCTATATTTTAGGACGAAAAGGTCATGTTCCGCGGTACCACCTAATTTAGTAATTTAAAAATTACTCTCTTAATTTATCTTTAACGCAGATTTACGATTTAACTTACTACTATTTTCTGTTAAATAACAAGTATGGTGATAACAAATAATTTTCCTTTGCTAAACTCACACCTATATGTTCAGCTCTCTTAAAAGTAATTATTTATCTGTCTTGTCCAACTTATTGTCTTTTATATATGTAAATATATTATCACGTTTTTTAGGTTTATACAAGTATTTTCTAATAATTTTTTATCTTTCACTTTTTAATTATTAATATAGAAATAAATCCTACATATTATTTAAAAAGAAAAATTTATCTAAAAGATATAATTTTACTAGCATATAAAATAAATAAAGGCGGATACATTTCTGCATCTACCTTTATTTATTTTAACTTTTTTGTTTATTAATCAAAAGTCACTAATAATAATATCATTTGTGAATATAATGGATCTTTTTTTGTATTATTACATTGATACATATAAGTATTATCTTTAAATTTCTCTTTGGTAATATATTTAAATGTTTTAGTTACTGTACTTTCTCCAGGGTGACCATCTTCTATAATGAAAATTCCATTCTTATATTGTATATCCAATATTCTTATTTCTTGCATTTCATTAAAATATACTCTAATATATGATTCAACTCCATTTTCAGACTTTTTAATTAGTTCATCTAATGCATTTTGGTTTTGTGATATCACTTTATGCTCATCGTCAACACTAGGTCTTTCTATTACCATACATCCATCTTCTATGGCATCTTCTTTACTATAATCTTTTGGTAAACTGCTTATTGGTTTAAGCCCTTCTATTTTGAATACTGAAGTATCTATTCTTATATTTATATTTTCCCTTAATAACGACTTATCAACTACAGCATATAATTCTGTATGTAATTTATCATAATTTGCATCTTCCTTTGGAATTAAATTTATATACATTGTATTTTCATCTGCTTCAATAGTATCTATTTTTAAATCCCTCCTATGCAAATATAGTTCTGAGCCACTGTTTGTGATAATCACAAAAAAGTTTTCATTAAAATCTACTTCTGATTCTTCTGGTAATCCCCTCACTTTAGATTTATATTCCAAGTATAAATCCTTATTTGAAATAATTTTATAATATAATCTAGCATTTTCATCATATATCATAGTATTGCTTAGTATTTCATCTGAATAAAGCTTTACATTTTCTCCATCTATTTCCGCCATTTCCCCTGTATAAAATAACTCTTTAATCTCAATTTCATCATTATATTTTTTTATATATTCATTATAAATTTTTGTGCTAGCAAAAACTAATCCTGTTGCTCCAAGTAAAGTAATAACTATAGTTGCAACCATCTTAATAAAATAATTTTTAGATTTATTTTCTTGATTTTTTATTTTAGACATAATTTCTTTATGATTCTTGTTTTTATTATAATATTTACCATTGAAGTATTTCTGTAAACTTTCTTTATTTTTCAATTTTTTCACCTCCTAGGTAGGATTTTCTAATATTTTTAAGCATTCTATATAAACCATTTCTTATTGTCGACTCATTAATTTCTAATTCTTTGGAAATCTCCTTAAATGGCTTATCCAAAATAAAATGTAGATAAAAAACTTTACCTATATCAACATTTATAGATTTTATGTATTCCCAAATTCTATCTATGTTATCTTTTGTAATAAAGTCTGACTCTATATCTATACCGAGAGTCTAAATCTAATGTATATTCTTCTTCATCATCTTCTTGAAATATGGAAACAGTATTTAATTTTTTATTTGAATCAAAATATTTAATTATTTTATTTCTAGCGATGGCTAAAATATATGATTTATAATTTAAAATTTCCTTTTGATCTTTTAATACTTTATATAATTCTAAATATGTTTCTTGTATAATGTCATCTATATCATTAAGGTTACTGCACTTACAAAGTATATATTTAAGGGTATCACTATATGTTTCATCATATATTTTGTCAAACTTTTTTAATATTTTTTGAGTACTCATATTGTTTTTCTCCTTTCTTACTATAATAGAGTCAAAAAATGG
>CALXZQ010000027.1 GCA_944393275.1 uncultured Clostridia bacterium | reverse complement strand
TAAAAAAAGAAAGTAATAAAACAAATTATAATTTTGATTATTACTTTCTTTTTATTATTGTATACCATATTTCTTTTTAAATTTATCTGCTCTACCACCTGTTGTATCTTTTCTTAAATTACCTGTCCAGAATGGATGGCATTTAGAACATATATCAACTTTCATTTCTGGTTTTGTTGAATTTGTTTCAATAACATTTCCACAAGCACATGTTATTGTTGATTTTGTATAATTTGGATGTATTCCTTCTTTCATTTAAGTTCACCTCTTTCTCACTATCATAAAAAACACTGTATAATATATTACCACACTTCATAATTTTTTTCAATACCATAGTTTAAAATTATTTAGTTTCATTATACTCTTGATCATATTGACTTGATTGTACATATAACGCTGATGCTTCTAATTCATCTCTTATAGATACTTTTGATACAATTTTTATTACTACATTAAATAGACAAGCTATTATTACTAATATTAGTCCTACTTTTTGCCAGTATTTAGCTATCATAAGCACCCTTCTTTCTTTTTTTACTCATAAAAATATTATACTCTATTTTTCTTATTTTTGTCAATATTTATTATTTTATTGGATACACTACCATAAAAAGGAGTGCATTTTTTATGAAGAGATTTTTAATTTGGACTTTGGTTTTAATAACTATTATAGCTGTGATTTTCTTTTTTTATTTTAATAATATAAAAAAAGAAAGTACTGCCCAACAAAATACCAATGATACGACCGCAATTACTAGGACTTCCGAATCACAAAATTTAGATACAACTAATACCAATACTAATACTAATGCTAATACCAATACAAGTACTAATACCTATTCATATACAGAAACCGAAATATCTAGCTTTTCTACCAAGATATATACCAAGGAAGATAGCAGGCAGAATAATCTTTCTATCACATGTTCTATTTTAGATGGAAAAATTGTTAAATCTGGAGAAACATTTTCTTTTACTAATACTATAGGTCCTTCTACTTCTTCTAAAGGATATGAAGAAGCTGACATCTTTGATTCTAATGGAAATAAGAAAAAAGGTTATGGCGGTGGAAATTGCCAAGTGAGTAGCACATTATATAATGCTGTTTTAAACACATCTGGATTAAGTGTAATTGAAAGACATGAACATAGTAATAAAGTTCCATATGTTCCTGAAAATAAGGATGCTGCTGTAGCTTATGGTAGTATTGATTTTAAATTTAGAAATGATAATGATTTTGATATAAGGATCAATTGCAGTACAGATGGTAATTATGTATATGTAACTCTATATAGAATTTAATATTTATTCTAAAACTAATATATATGAATATATATTTTAATATACTGGAGGTATACATTATGAAAATTTATAAAAATATTATTATTTCAAGTATTATACTAATTCTATTTAATTTATTTGTGCCTATTTGCCAAGCTTTTACAGATTTTCCTACCTGGAGTTCTCTTTCTCCTTCTTCTGTACAAGTATCAGCAACTCCTACTGATTCTTTAAATTTAGAATCTGGTTCTGCTATATTAATAGAACAAAATACTGGAAAAATATTATATGAGAAAAATAGCCATGAACAATTGCACCCTGCTAGTGTTACTAAAATAATGAGTATTTTATTGATTATGGAGCAAATTGATTCAGGTAAACTTCAATACTCTGATAAAATTTCTTGCAGTGAAAATGCAGCTTCTATGGGAGGTTCTCAAATTTGGTTAAACACTACTGAAGAACTTACTGTAGATGAAATGCTAAAAGCTATCTGTGTTGTCTCTGCAAATGATTGTGTTGTTGCTATGGCAGAACACATTGCTGGTAGTGAAGAAGCTTTTGTTTCTATGATGAATAATAAAGCAAAAGAACTTGGTATGAATGATACTGTCTTTAAAAATTGTCATGGTTTAGATGAAGATGGACATATGACATCTAGTTATGATATAGCTCTAATGTCTAAAGAATTACTTACAAAACATCCTGATATAACTAAATATACAACAATTTATATGGACAGTCTAAGAGATGGAAAATCCGAGCTTGTTAATACTAATAAGCTGATTAGAACTTATAAAGGAATCACAGGTTTAAAAACGGGTTCTACCTCTCTTGCTTTATACAATTTATCTGCTTCTGCTACTCGTGATGGTTTATCTCTTATAGCAGTTATTATGAAGGCACCTTCTACAAAGGTAAGATTTGATGAAGCTAAACTGTTATTAGATTATGGGTTCAATAATTTTAATTATTATGAATTTGGAAAAAAAGATACTGTTATAAAAAATATTTCTGTTAATAAAGGCAATATAGATAATATAGATTTAGTCATAAATTCTGATTGTGGAACTTTAATTGCTAAAGGAGAGGAAAAAAGTATTACTCAGACTCTAAACATACCAGATAATATTACAGCTCCATTTGAAAAGGGGCAAATAGTTGGTAATATTACTTATTCTTTAAATGGAGCAGAAATTGGAAGGGCTGATATTGTAACTTCAGATTCAGCGGAAAAGTTAAGTTTCTTTACTATCTTTCAGAAAATATTTAATAATTGGATAAATCTTGGAAAATAAAGATTTTATAAAAAATAATAAGTTAGAAAAAAGAATCTAACTTATTATTTTTTTATATATTGTATATATTATTATTCTTCTTGCTTTTTCTTCATGATTAATACATTTGATATAAATATTATTATTATACCTACTATAACTAGAATAATTCCACTTGTATTAATAATATTCATAATATCATGTAATACGCTTCTAATGGTCATTGAAAAACCATCACTTATTATTGTAATATAATCTATCTTTACTTTTGCATTAACTATTACATTTACTGCAATATTAAATATTCCTACTCCTAATATAGCTATTCCTAAATCTACCGTACCCTTTACTATTTTTTTAGCGCTCAATAATAATAAGAGTACTATTAAGACTACGTCTGCTACTAATAATATAGTTTTTGCTTTTTCTACATATTCTGTAACTTTTGTTAATATATTATTTATACTATTTTCATATTTTGTATGTACAATTGTATCTTTATATGCATTTGTTATTTGTCCTATAAATTGTTTAATAGATTCTTTGGTTGCATTTGAAATATTCTGTCCTTCTAAAGAATTGTCTATATTTTCCTGAAGTCTATTTTCTATTTTACTTACATCAATATTAACAACTTCTTTACTATATAAATTATTAATTATTTGTATTGTGTCTTGCTTAATTTCTTCTTCTGTTACAATATTTTTAATAACATCTTCATCTAATCCTGATTGGTAAATATAATTTTCAAAACTTGATTCCACTTCACTATATAGAGTACTATAATAGTTCGTTTCATCTAGCTTTTTTAATATATACTCCTTACTTAGAATAGTTGAGCTTGCTATATTTACTGCAATAGTTGCCACTAAGAATATAATCAAAATAATTAAAACTATATATTTTATAATGTTTAATACTATTTTCACTTATAATCCCCCTATTCTACAGGTTTTGCATAAACAACATATCTTTGTGTCGCATAACCAATATTATTAAATGGATAGCATGTATATACCATTAATATTTCTTGCTCCTTTTGTATAGGAACCTTGTCTAATTCTGTTTCTTTTATTAATTGCATATCATAGATTTCATATTTATATACCCCATAACTTGTTGTTACAGTAATATCATCTCCAATTTGTAATTCTGAAAATCTTCTAAATACATTTCTAGAGTTATGTCCCATATATACTATACTTCCACCTTCGCCAGGGAAATAACTACCACTTGAATGTCCTACTCCCTTTTTTAAAATCTCAAGAGTATCTCCAAAATATACTGGTAGATTTACATCTATTCTAGGTATTTCTATTGTTGCATATTGTGTACCATATTCAGGATAATTTATTACTTGCTTCTCTTCTATGTTAATTTCTGCTTTTGGTGCTTCAACTTTATTTTCAAGATCTATTGACACCTTATTAGCTAATGAGAATGCCTCACTTACTTTTTGCCCATAAAGTAAGTTTATTCCCGAAAATAACAACATTATAATTAAAAAAGCAACTATTATATCTATAACAGTTGCTTTTAATGCTTTAATCAATATATATTATCCTTCTACTGATAATCTTTTCTTTGCTACTACTGCAACAAGGGCAATTATTGCTAATGATGAAGCAACTACTACTGCAGTGTTATTTCCTGTATAAGCTAATTTTCCATTTGTTGATGTTACTGTTTCAATTAGTTTTCCATCTTTATATATTTCAACTTTTCCTACGCTGAATTTTAATGTTAATCCAATTATACTTGCAGCTTCATTTGCTATTGTTTTTAATTGTGATTTTTGTGCACTTGTTAATTCTGAGTATGAGCTTACTCCTGCATCTTCCATAACTTTTACAGCTTCATCAGCTTTTGCTACTATTGCATTTGCTTCTTCATCTGTAACTGGATTATCAGCTAAATATCTTTCTATTTTAACTTTGTCAGCTGATGTCATGCCATATTTTGAACCTTTTTGGTATAAAGTTTCAGCTAATTCTGATGATGTTGTAGCGTTTGCAGTAACTGCAACCATAACTATCATAACAAATGTAATTGCTAATGTTAATATTTTTTTCATTTTAAAAATTCCTCCCTTTGTTAAAAACTATTATTAGTATAACATCTATTTTTTTTTTTTTCAATACTTTTTTTGCTTTTTTTATAATATTTTTTATTATCCATTTTTTCCCTTATTTCCGGGCTTTTCCGGTCTATTTGAATTACATTTATTCATTAATAAATTATTAGTTTTTTCAACTAAATCCGGTACATAATCTAGGAGTTTATCTAATGCAGAAGAGTGACTTACCGGTAATACTTTTACTATATTATTTTGCATAACTATAAAAGCCATGGGAATTATATTAACTCCTGCTCCACTACCACCTCCAAATGGTAATTTGTATTGTACTATCTCATCTTTATCTTTTTTTGTATATTCCTCTATAGTCTCTTTATTAAATTCACTGCCTCCTGCTGCAAACCCTAATGTTACTTTTGAAATAGGTATAATAGTTGTATTTTCATCTAATTTTATAGCATCTCCCACTATTGTATTTACATCTGATATTTCCCTTATACTATTCATTGCAACTTTCATAAGACTCTCAATTGGATGTTCTGACATATTTTCCTTCTCTCCTTTTCTTTAAAATAAGATATATTATATGAATAATATGTACAGTTTTTATTGCTATTATTCCACTCACAGCTATTCTATATTCTAATTTATCTGTATAGATTGGTATAACTTCGTAAAAATTATTTTGTAGATTTTTTTCTATATATAATGGCAAGATACTAGATAAGATTGTGGAAATTATTGTTACTACAAATGTTGTAAATAGTATATCTCCTGTTCCAATATTTATTTTTAGATCTATATGTTTTATTTCTATTCTTTCTGGATTAATATTTTTTATACTCATTAAATTGCTTATACTCTTTCTATCTATTTTTTCTTTACTGAATATTTTGTTTATTGTATTGTTACTTATTTTAAATTTAAGTATTTTCTTATTAAAAATAAATATCAAAAAGTATATATCCCCATCTGTCTTTTTATTGTTTATAATTTTTACATTTTCTAAATCTATTGCTATTTTTCCATTAATAAAGCATATTATTAATAAAATAACTGCAAAAATAAAAAATACTAACATAAAATTCTCCTATATCTATGTTAGTATTTTTACCATTTATTTCTATTTTTATACTTATATTTTATTTTTTACTTTTTCTACTATTATATCATCAAATAAATTTTCTTGTGTTGTAGTTACTTTACTTCTTCTAGATAATTCTAGTAATCCCGTAAATGCTGTAACAACTTCTTGTTTATTATGCTCACTCAAAGAAAATAATTTATTAAATACTATTTTAGGTTTCTTTATTAACGCTCTGTAAATTTCTTTAACTTTACTAGATACAGTATATGTATCTGTAATTGCTATTTTTTGAATGTTTATCGCATTTTTATTAACTTTTTCTTCATTAGTTGCTAGCAATTTTGCATACAATTCCGGTATTACATTTTTATCATATTCTTTTTCAAAGTTTTGTTTTGGTAATTTAATATCTTCCTGTTTTCCAAATATTCTATCAGAATATTTGTTATAATTATCTTTTAATTTTTTTGATATCTCTTTATATTTTTTATATTCTATAATTCTTTGAATCAACTCTTCTTCTGTTAATTCTTTTTCTTCTTCTACTTGTTTTGGCAATAAACTTTTTGATTTTAAGTATATCAATGTTGATGCCATTACCAAAAACTCACTAGCAACTTCTAAATTCATGCTTTCCATTTTGTTTAAATATTCTATATATTGATCTGTTATTTCATCTATTTTTATTTCATTAATTTCCATTTTGTTTTTTTCTATTAAATGACATAACAAGTCTAATGGTCCTTCAAAGTTTTCTATCTTTATTTCATATTTGTTTGTTTCTAACATTAACATATTTGGCATTTTAATCTTCCTCTAATTCTATATTATCGCTTTTATAACCTTTTCTTAATAAATATAATTTTATTTCCTCTTTGTCTTTTGATGATATCTTTTTATTAACAATATTCTTAGCAGATTTTTTTTCATATTCATTTAAAGCTTCTCTGTTTTTGTCTATATACTGTTCTAT
This sequence comes from uncultured Clostridia bacterium, assembly GCA_944393275.1. Taxonomy (GTDB): domain Bacteria; phylum Bacillota; class Clostridia; order TANB77; family CAG-508; genus Merdicola. The sequence goes on along the minus strand of CALXZQ010000027.1, from coordinate 6,112 downwards.
AATTTTTTTATCAATTCCTTTCGAATATAATTTATATTCAATTTCTTTTACAGACATATTTTTAAGTATCATATATTGTCTAACCATTTTTTCTATGTATTCATAATCATCAATATATTTAGCTTCTTTTAAATAGTCTATAATATCATTTAGTAATTCTTCATCTATTTCTTTTGAAAATTTAGTTCTTATTTCATTCTCGGTTCTTTTCTTATATAATATATACTTTAAGACTTTTGTTTTTTGTGTATCAAACTCTTCTAATGAATACATAAATTAAAACCTTCTATTCTTCTATATTTTCCTCTTCGTTTTCTTTTACTTCTTCCCCTAAGCTTTGTTCAAATGCTTTTGCAAAATTATCTCTTACTTTTTTCTCAACTTCTTTCAAGATATCTGGATTTTCTGATAGATATTTCTTAACATTTTCTCTACCTTGTCCAATTCTATTTCCATTATAACTAAACCAAGAACCACTTTTTTCTATAATGTCTAAGTTAACTGCCATATCTAAGATATTTCCTTCTTTTGATATACCATGTCCATAAATAACATCAAACTCTGCTTCTCTGAATGGTGGAGCCACTTTATTTTTTACTACTTTTACTCTTACTCTACTTCCAACAATTTCTCCATCCTGTTTTATATTTTCTACTTTTCTTATATCCATTCTAACTGATGCATAGAATTTTAATGCTCTACCACCTGTTGTTGTTTCTGGATTTCCAAACATTACTCCTATTTTCTCTCTTAATTGGTTTATAAATATTAGTACTGTTTTTGATTTATTTATTGCTCCTGCTAGTTTTCTTAATGCTTGTGACATAAGTCTAGCTTGAAGTCCCATATGAGAGTCTCCCATATCTCCATCTATCTCTGCCTTTGGAACTAATGCTGCTACAGAGTCTACTACTACTACATCTAATGCTCCGCTTCTTACTAATGCTTCTGTTATTTCTAATGCTTGTTCTCCTGTATCTGGTTGTGAAACTATTAAATTATCTATATCTACACCTAATTTTTTTGCATATACTGGATCTAATGCGTGTTCTGCATCAATAAAAGCTGCCTCTCCATGCATTTTTTGTGCCTCCGCAATTATATGTAAAGCTAGAGTTGTTTTTCCTGATGATTCTGGTCCAAAAATCTCAATAATTCTTCCTCTAGGTACTCCTCCTATTCCTAATGCTATATCTAATCCTAGAGCTCCTGTTGGAATCGCCTCTACTTCCATAGCTTTAAATTCTCCTAATTTCATTACTGAGCCTTTTCCAAATTGTTTTTCTATTTGCCCCATTGCTATTTCCAATGCTTTTCTTTTTTCAATATTTTCTTCACTCATTTTATTTCCTCCTACGAACAACTGTTTAAAAAGATTATATATTATTATTTTATTTTGTCAATACCTTTTTCATATTTTTAATATGTTCTATACCAATTTTCTATTCCATAAAATATGCTATAGCAATTTGGTTCCACATCTCCTGTTATACTTGAATTATATATAACTGTATTTTTGTTAAAATACAAACTCAAATATGGAAATTCTGTTGTATATATTTCAGCTAATCTTTTTATATTTTCTTTTATTTTTTCTTCTGTTGTAACATTTTTTAATTCATTAATAATATTTGTTGTTTCTTCATTATAATAATTAGCTAAATTATCTTCTCCCAAGTATGATGATAAATCCGGAGTTAAACCTATAGTTGTTCCTGTCAATATCATAGCATAACTTTTATTTTCTAAATAACTATTATAACTTTCATAACTTACTTTATTAAGATTTACTCTTATTCCGATGCTCTCTAGACTACTTTTAATGTTCTCTGCTACTTGTACTTGTGAATAATTTTCAGAATTTACTACTAAATCTATTGTCAATCTTATTGTTCTGTAATCTTCTACTTTTTGCCAATATCTATTTTTATATTGCCAACCATTATCTATTAAGATTTGTCTTGCTTGATCTGGATTATATCCTATACTCGAATTTTCCTTATTATAGCACCAAAAACCACAATCTAATGGAAAATCCGCTATATAATATTCGCCGTTAAATACGCTTGAGACTATACTGCTTTTATCAATTGCATATGCAATTGCTTTTCTTACTTCTGATCTTGATAATAAATAATGATTGCAATTCATTGCTAAGAAGTCATGTTCTCTTCCAGTATATTCTTTTTTGTTATATCCCATTGTGCCTATATATTCTTCTACATTATTATTCTGTGTTGTTAACAAATCTACATTTCCTAATTTAAAATTATTGTATGCCTCTCCCATACTAGAATATAGATTTATCATAATTGTTTCTATTTTAGAATCCTTATCATTTTTATTCCAATAATTCTCATTCTTTTCTAATACTATAGTATTTCCGTCATTGCTAACAATTTTATACATTCCACTTGCCATTGGCATAGCATTCTTTTCCGTATTAGAGAAATCTTCATTTTCATAAAATTTCTTTGATAATATTGGAAAGATTAAATTATATTCAAAACAAGGTATATTACTATCTAAATTAAGTTTGATTGTATAACTATCTACTACCTCTGTTTCTATTATATGAACTGCATTATATGAATAAATTGACTGTGTATCTCTTAATCTATCTATTGTAAATTTTACATCATTTGCAGTTACTTTTGTTCCATCTTGCCATTTTATGTTTTGTTTTAATCTTATAACATAAGAAGTATCTCCTACCTTTGACCATTCTTCCGCTATGGCTCCTTCTGGTTTATAATTTTTATCTAATGTTATTAGTGGCTCAAATAATAATCTGGAAATTTCTTGAACATTCCTATTGTTACTTAAAACTGGATTCATCGTATCATACTCTACTATACATAATCTAATATCTTTTGAAATATTTTCTTCCACATTAGTTGTTGTATCCTCTGTTCCATCATTACTTTTTTTATCTTCGTAGTATACTCTATAGAATGCAAATATTATTAATGCAACTACGAATAATAAGAAAATATATTTTATAACATTATTTTTCATTATCTTCTCCTTAAATTAAGTACTTTTAGAATATAATATATTAAATTATTATTTTTTTCAATACAAATATAATAAAAAGGAGAGCTACATATAGCCCCCTCTAAAATATATTTATATTATTTTCTTGATTCTATAATTAGTTTCATACCAGTTCTATCTTCTCCTTCTACTTGCACTTCAGCAAATGCTGGTATACATACTAAATCTACTCCTGATGGAGCAACAAAACCCCTTGCAATCGCTATTGCTTTTACTGCTTGATTTAATGCTCCTGCTCCAATCGCTTGCATTTCTGCCTTATTACTTTCCTTTACCAAACCTGCAATTGCTCCTGCTACTGAATTTGGATTTGATTTTGATGAGATTTTTAAAACTTCCATTTTTAGCCTCCTATAATTTATTTTTTAGTTCATTTTGTAACTGTTATATTTATATTTCATTTACATCTTAAAGTAAATATTTTTTAGAATATTTCAGGAGGTTTTCACCGCAATTTCCGACATTTTGCAACGCTTTTAGAGTTTTATTGTATATTTATTCTCTCAATTCTTATTATTCGATTTTCTTCGTCATTTATTTCAAATAGACAACTATTAAATATGCAATCTCCTTCTGCTAACTTATACCTTTCAGGAATAGATGTTTTAAATCTTTTTAAAGATGTTTCTATATCCATTCCAATTACGGAATTTTCAGGACCAGTCATTCCTATATCTGTTATATATCCTGTCCCTTTTTTTAATATCTTTTCATCTGATGTTTGTACATGAGTATGAGTACCAAAAACTATTGTAGCTTTTCCATCTAAGAAATATCCCATCGCTAATTTTTCTGCTGTTGCTTCTGCGTGAAAATCTACAACTATATAATCCGCTTCTTTTTTTATTTTCTCTATAATGTCTTCTGCAACAGTAAATGGATTTTCAGATAATATTCCCATTGATGTTCTTCCTATTAAATTAATAACTCCAATTTTTTTATCTTTACATTTATATATGTTATATCCTTTTCCAAGAACTCCTTTTGAATAATTTGCTGGTCTTATTAACTTAGGAGTATCTATGAAACTAAAGATATCTCTTTTTCCCCAAGTATGGTTTCCCATAGTTATCACATTTGCCCCTGCTGCTACTAAATCATCAAATATCTTTTTTGTTATTCCCATACCTCCTGCTGCATTTTCTCCATTTACTATTACAAAATCTATATCCTTTTCTTCCTTTAATTTAGGCAGAACTTTTACAGCTTTTTTTACACCATTTTCACCTACTATATCTCCAACTGTTAGTATCTTCAATTTATTCACTTCTTTCTTCTTTCTTTTTTATTTTTCCGTATTATATCATTTTTATATAGATCTAGCAAACAAAAAAAGACTAATTGATAAAAATCAATTAGTCTCTTATTTTATTTTGCATAATCTATTACTCTTGTTTCTCTTATAACGTTTACTTTTATTTGACCAGGGTATTCCATTTCTTTTTCTATTCTTTCAGATATAGCTCTTCCTAAAATCGTCATTTCTGCATCTGATATTTTGTCTGGTTTTACCATTATTCTAACTTCTCTACCAGCTTGTATTGCATAAGATTTTTCTACCCCTTCGAAAGAATCTGCAATCTCTTCTAAGTTTTGTAATCTTTTTATGTATGCTTCTAGAGTTTCTCTTCTTGCACCTGGTCTTGATGCAGAAATTGCATCTGCAGCTTGTACTAAAATTGCCTCTATTGTTGCTGGTTCTACATCTCCATGATGGGCTTCAACTGCATTTATAACTTTTTCGTTTTCTTTATATTTTCTTAAAATATCAACACCTATTTCAACATGAGTACCTTCCATATCATGATCTAAAGCTTTTCCTATATCATGCAATAATCCTGCTCTTCTAGCTAGTTTGGCATCTAGCCCCAATTCTTCTGCCATTATTCTAGCTAAATTAGATACTTCTATAGAATGATTTAGTACATTTTGTCCATAACTTGTTCTATATTTTAATTTTCCTATTAGTTTTACTAAATCTGGATGTAAACCTATTACGCCACTTTCAAGAGTTGCTCTTTCTCCTTCTTCTTTTATTGTTGTTGCTAATTCTTCTTTCGCCTTTTCTACCATTTCTTCTATTTTAGCAGGATGAATTCTTCCATCATCTATTAGTTTTTCCAATGCTATTCTAGCAACTTCTCTTCTTAGAGGATCAAATCCTGAAAGGATAACAGCTTCTGGAGTGTCATCTATTATTAAATCAATTCCTGTTAATGTTTCTAATGTCTTTATATTTCTTCCTTCTCTACCAATTATTCTTCCTTTTATATCATCATTTGGAAGTGATACAATTGATACAGTAGTTTCTTGAGAATGATCTGCAGCGCATTTTTGTATTGCATATCCAATTATTTCTTTTGCACTTTTATCTGCATTATCCTTGAATTTTTGCTCTAATTCTTTTATTAAAAATGCTTTTTCAGTAGTAATTTTCTTATCTACTTCATTTAATAAAAGCTTTTTCGCTTCCTCTGTTGTTAACCCTGATATTTTTTCTAACTCTTTGACTTGATCTTCTAATACTTTATTTAGTTCTGTCTCTTTTCTTTCTAATTCTTGATTTCTTGACTCTAATTCTACTTCTTTTCTTTCTAGATTTTCTGAACGTTTATCAAGGTTTTCTTCTTTTTGAATCATTCTTTTTTCTTGACTTTGAACTTCCGCTCTTCTTTCCTTTATCTCTTGATCTAACTCATTTCTTGCATTCATTATTTCTTCTTTTGCTTTAAAAATTTCTTCTTTTTTCTTGTTTTCCGCATCTATTTTTGCAAGATCTATAATTTTTTTAGCTTCTGATTCTGCGCTTTGTATTTTAGATTCAGCAATCTTTTTTCTCATTAACATTCCTAATGGGATAAAAATTACTGCTGAGATAAGGAGAGTGGCTATAACAATTACAATGTTCATAATCTTTCTACCTCTTTCCTATTAAATTTTCAATGTGCAGTTTTATATTTTTTAAATAATTCTTATTTTAAATATATTACCTACCAATATTATTTTATCTTTATTATTGTCAACTGTCAAGGTAAATTTATCCTTTTTAATAAAT
>CALXZQ010000026.1 GCA_944393275.1 uncultured Clostridia bacterium | reverse complement strand
TTTTGTTCAAAACTATTATATCACATCGGTATTTCCTTTTTTATATTTTACTGTGACATATCTATTGTAAACCTATATTTGTCGAATTTTCGTAGGCATTTAATATATGATAATCTTCTACTTTTATTTTAATTACAGCAATTTAGGTATATTTATTTGCCTTATAAAATAAAAATTACTCTTTTATCTATTGTCAATATTGTTATACTTTTATATAATTTATATAAATGAAATAAATTTATATAGGAGATAATATTTATGATTGATAGACAACAAAATCCAGATTATTTAAACTCATTTTTAGACTATACCATTACAATATTGAATAAATCACCTAACACTGTTAAAGAATACAATTATGATTTAGCAATGTTTTTAAAGTTCATCAAAATGCATTTTAAACTAACTACAGAAAAAGACATACATTCTATAGATATAAAGGATTTATCTTTAGATACGATAAAAAAAATCAAATTAGATGATATACATGCTTTCCTTTCATACCTTACAATTAATAATCATAGTAAAGCTGCAACCAGAGCTAGAAAGTCTAGCAGTATAAGAGTATTTTTCAATTATTTGTCTCAAAAGGCTAATTTAATAGATAATAATCCTGCACAAAATCTAGAATCACCTAAATTAGATAGACGTATGCCTAAGTATCTTTCATTAGAGGATAGCAAAAAACTTTTAAATGTTGTTAGTTCTGAAAAAAATAATAAAGAAAGAGACTATGCAATAATAACATTGTTTTTAAATTGCGGAATGCGTTTGTCTGAATTAATAGGTATAAATATTACTGATATAGACTTTTCTGAGTGTAAGATGACTGTTATAGGAAAAGGAAATAAAGAACGTACAATATATTTAAATAATGCTTGTATGAAGGCTATAAATTCATATTTAGAAGTTAGACCTAAAGAAGGTATTAAACCAGATTCTGTAAAGGCTTTATTCTTAAGTAGTAGACGTGAAAGAATTAGTACTCGAACAGTTCAATATATAGTTGAACGTGAATTAAGAGAAGCTGGTCTAGATACTAAAAAGTATTCTGTTCATAAATTAAGACATACTGCAGCAACTTTAATGTATCAGTATGGGAATGTTGATATACGTGCACTGCAAGAATTATTAGGACATGAAAGTATTTCTACTACAGAGATTTATACTCACGTTGCTAATGAACAAGTAAGAAATGCAGTTGAAGATAATCCTTTAGCTAATATTTAAAAAATAAACGACTATATTAATTATAGTCGCTTATTTTTTTAAAAGAAAAATTTCTTTATTTTTATTGGTCTTTCTATCTCTATTTCTTCACTATTTAGTACTTTTTGTGGATTTTCTTCTGATAGTTTTTCAAATCTATCTTCTCCAACCACTTTTATAATATTGTCTTTAAATTCATTCATTTTGGTATATATACTTTGGTGTCTATGTGAATCAGAGCCTAAAAAATGTATCATATTAGACTTTAAAAGTTTTATTGCAGTCTTTTTTACTTCTTTTCCATATATTCCAGAAACACTTCCATAATTCATTTGAAACAATACGCCTTTTTCTATCAACTCTATCAACATATTAGGATCTTCTTGAACAAATGTATACCTTTCAGGATGTGCTATAATTGGCTTTACACCTATAGAGATTAAATTTAAAATAGCATCTTCCAAAAACAATACTTTAGTATTCATTGGCAATTCAAATAATAAATAATTACCATTATTTATAGTTGCGATTTTATTTTCTTTTACTAATAAATTTAAATCTCTTGATATATATGCTTCTGTACCTGGATATATTTTAACATCTATATTTTTGTCTTTTAAACCTTGTTCTATTTCAGAAATCATATGTTCTCTAGAGAGTTTATCACATTCATATGACCCCTCTATATAGTGCGAGGTAGATATAATAGATTTAAATCCTGCATTATATGCTTCTTTTATCATTTCATAGGTTTCTTCTATATCTCTTGAACCATCATCAATACCTGGTAGTATATGTGAATGAAAATCAATCATATTAAGCTCCTTATTTATTATTCAACTTTCCTTTTTCTGCTTCTAAATAGCTGTTTATTTGTTTTAATAATTCTTCCGTTTTTTCTACAGAAATAGCACCTTTTTCTAATACAATATTATCTGCTAATCTTATTTCTTGTCTTTTATCATTCTCTGCTTTATCAATTTCTTTTATTGCTTTTGCTCTTAGGGCCATAAGATTTTCTTCGTTTACATTAATCTTTGTATTAGAACCTTTTTGTTGTTCATTTGTCTTCATTTTATTATCCCCAACAGGTTTCTTTTGTAGGTCAGATATTTTAGATCTATTAGGAGTACTACTAGAACTACTCCTTTTTAGAGGTTTATGTCCACCAGTTGAAGATGAACCATAATAATAAGTATTTTCATACTTCTTTTGAGAAATTGGCACTCTATTTATAATAACTCCTGAAACTTTACCACCAACATTTTCTATATCCTTTTTAATCTTTTGAACATTATCTATTTTTGTTTCTTTAAATGAAGCAACAATAATTGTAGCATCCATTAATCTAGAAAGAATTACAGAGTCTGTTACTAATAAGCTTGGTGTTCCGTCAAAAATTATTAAATCGCAAATTTCTTTTAATGAAATAATTAATTCTTGCATTTTATCTGAAACTAACAACTCTGAAGGGTTTGGTGGGACATTTCCTGCAGGTATAACAAATAAGTTATTTACAGATGTTTCCTTGATATAATTTAAGATTCCTAAATCTGTTTCTCCACCATTTTCATCTATTCCAGACAAAAAGTTTGAAAGTCCTGGTCTTGGTGCTACACCAAATATACTATATTGACGTCCTTTTCTCATATCAGCATCGACTAGAATTACTTTTTTTCCAGCTTGTGCAAATGTAACTGCTAAATTTGATGCTGTCCAACTTTTTCCTTCTCCTTGCATTGTACTTGTTACAAGTAAAGTATCTAGTTTTGAATTCATAAATTGAATATTAGTTCTCAAAGATCTAAAAACTTCCGATATAGGTGATTTTGGATCTAAATGTGTAATTAATTCTTGAATCATTATTTTTTACCTCTCATTCTACCTTCAAAATCATATTCAGGTATTTGTGCTAAGACCAATAGCCCAGTCATTTTTTCTAAGCTTTCTGCATCCTTTACAGTAGTATCTAGCATATTTGCTACTAAGACATATAATGAAGCTACAACAATACCTGCAAGAGCAAATAATAAAATATCTTTTGGATGGTTTATATTATATGGACCATCTGCAATTTCAGCTTGATCAAGAACTGTTATATTGCTAATTTGATATATTCTTGTAACTTCTTCTATAAATGCTTTTGCAATTTCATTAGCAATCATTGCAGCATACTGAGGGTTCCTATTTCTAACAGTTATTTGCAATAAATCTGCATCTTTCACAGCTGTTACAGTTACAGCTTTTTTCAAATTCTCTTCTGTTAAACCTTCTATAGATAAATTATTAATAACTTTTCTTAATACTGAATTACTTTCTACTAATTCACTGTAAGTTGATATTAATTTTTGATTTAATGTTATATCCGATTGTGTAATAGAACCTGATGTAGAGTTTGTTGCAGATGCACTTTCTGTTTTAGCCAATACTAATTTTGTAAAAGATTCATAATCTGGTTGTACAAAAACATATGAATATACTGCTCCTATTATCATAAATATAAAAGTTATAATTAAAATTTGGGCTTTTTTGTTCCAGAAAATATTAAAAATCTCCTTTAAGTCTAATTCTTCCATTTCTTCCTCCTAAATAGCATTTAAAACATAGTATTATTATATACGGTATACATTATATATTCAAGTATTTTTTTTAGTTTTTATTTATATATTTCTTTAAAAATTTCCCTGTATAACTTCGATCATTTTTGCATATTTGTTCAGGAGTACCAATACCAACTATTTCTCCTCCTGCATCTCCACCCTCTGGTCCTAAGTCTATAATATGATCTGCTGTTTTAATCAAATCTAAATTGTGTTCAATTACTATTATAGTATTTCCTGTATCAACTAATTTCTGCAAAATATTAATTAATTTATGAACATCTGCTATATGAAGACCTGTCGTTGGTTCATCTAAAATATATAATGTTTTTCCTGTTGGCCTTTTTGATAATTCTGTTGCTAACTTTACTCTTTGTGCTTCTCCTCCTGATAATGTTGTAGAAGGTTGTCCTAATTTTATATATCCTAATCCTACATCATATAATGTTTGCATTTTTTGTTTAATTTTAGGTATGTTCGAAAAGAATTCTAGAGCCTCTTCTACAGTCATATCTAATACGTCTGATATTGTTTTCCCTTTATATTTTACTTCAAGCGTCTCATGATTATACCTTTTTCCATTACATACTTCACAAGGGACATATATGTCAGGTAAAAAATGCATTTCTATTTTTAAAAGCCCATCTCCTTTGCATGCTTCACATCTTCCACCCTCTACATTAAAACTAAATCTTCCTTTTTCATATCCTCTTAATTTAGCCTCATTTGTTCCTGCAAAAATATCACGAATAACATCAAATACTCCTGTATATGTTGCAGGATTTGATCTTGGTGTTCTTCCAATTGGTGATTGATCTATGTTAATTATTTTATCTATGTTTTCTATTCCTTTAATTGCTTTTGCTTTACCTGGTTTTTCATTAGAACCATTTAAGTCTCTTGCTATAGTTTTATACAAAATTTCATTGACAAGTGTACTTTTTCCTGAACCTGAGACACCTGTTACACAATTAAATAATCCTAATGGGAATTTTACATTTACGTTTTTTAGATTGTGTTCTGTTGCTCCTATTATTTCTATATATCTTCCCTTTGTAGGTTTTCTTCTGGTTTTAGGAACTTCAATTTTCTTTTTACCACTTAGGTATTGGCCTGTTATAGAATTAGTTACTAACTTTATTTCTTCGGCTGTTCCTTGTGCCATTACATTTCCACCATGTACTCCCGCTCCTGGACCTATATCTATAATCTGATCAGCAGCATACATTGTGTCTTCATCATGCTCTACTACAATTAAAGTATTCCCTATATCTCTTAATTTTTTCAGAGTAGCTAATAATCTATCATTATCTCTTTGATGAAGACCAATACTAGGTTCATCTAATATATATAATACTCCAGTAAGTCCTGAGCCAATTTGTGTTGCTAATCTAATTCTTTGTGCTTCTCCACCAGATAAAGTGCCTGCAGAACGTGATAATGTAAGATATTCCAACCCCACATCTATTAAAAATTGTAGTCTTTTATTTAACTCTTTTAATATTTGATCTGAGATCATTCTTTCCTTATTATTTAAATCAAGATTATTTAAATAATCTTTAACTTTATTTATAGGCATTGCAGTTAATTCATTAATATTCTTATCTCCAACTTTTATTGCCAAAATTTCATCCTTAAGTCTTGAACCTTTGCATTTCGGACAATCCATGTTGCTCATATACATCTCATAAAAGTCTCTCATTCCCTGAGATTTCGTTTCAGAATGTCTTCTTTCCAAAGTTGGTATAACTCCTTCAAATGGAGCTGTAAATTTTCTTGTTCCAAAAGGTGAAGTGTGCTCAAATGCTATTTCTTCATCACCAGTACCATATAAAATTTTTTCCAAGAACCATCTAGGAAGTTTCTTTATTGGTTGCTTAATATCAACACCATAATGATCTGCAATAGCTTCAAAATACATTTTAGCCATGGTCTCATTTTTTTTCATTGTACTTGCACCAAATGCTTTTACTCCATCATATAATGTTTTATTCTTGTCTGGTATTATTAAATCTTCATCCATTTTCATGATGTAACCAATTCCTGTGCATTCTGGGCAAGCACCATGAGGATTATTAAAAGAGAACATACCTGGAGATAGCTCTGGAAAACTAAAGCCACAATCAGGGCAAGCATAGTTCTGACTATATAATATTTCATTTCCACCAATTATGTCTATTGAGACTAGATTGTTTGCATTTTTTAGTGCTATCTCAACAGATTCTGTTAATCTGCTTCGTATATCTTCTTTCATTACTAATCTATCTACTATTAAATCTATATTATGTTTTTTCTTTTTATCTAGATTTAATTCATCTGAAAGGTCTACTACTTCTCCATCTATTCTTGCTCTTACAAATCCATTTTTTCTGTATTCTTCTAATTGTTTTACAAACTCTCCTTTTCTGCCACGTACAACAGGTGCTAGTACTTGAATTTTAGTTCCCTCTTGTAAAGACATTATATTTTCTATAATTTGATCTATTGTTTGTTTAGATATCTTTTTACCACAATTAGGACAGTAAGGCACACCAATTCTTGCATATAATAAACGAATATAGTCATATACTTCAGTTACAGTACCTACTGTAGAACGTGGGTTTTTTGAAGTTGTTTTTTGATCTATTGATATTGCTGGAGATAATCCTTCAATATATTCTACATCTGGTTTTTCCATTAGTCCTAAGAATTGTCTAGCATATGAAGATAGACTTTCTACATATCTTCTTTGCCCCTCAGCATACAAAGTGTCAAATGCTAAAGAAGACTTTCCTGAACCTGAAAGTCCTGTTATGACTACTAATTTATCTCTAGGTATTTCAATATTTATATTTTTTAAATTATGTTCTTTTGCTCCTTTTATTATTATTTTATCGTTCACTATTATTGTCTCCTCCTTATAAAATATAACGATATGATTATACTATACAATCCATCTTAAAACAAGTGTTTGTTTATATTTTATACTAAATCCTCTAATTCTTTTATTTTATCTCTTAATTCTGCTGCTTTTTCAAATTCCATATTAGCAGCACATTTAAGCATTTCATCTGTTAGTCTATTTATAATATCCTTTACATCTTCATCTTTATTTATTTTATATTCTGCTGAGATATCTTCTACAACAGTTGCTTTTATTGTTTCTCTTACAGATTTTTTAATTGTCATAGGTGTAATATTATTTTTTATATTATATTCCTCTTGGATTTTTCTTCTTCTATTTGTTTCAGAAATAGCTTTCTCCATTGATTCTGTCAATTCATCTGCATACATTATTACTTTTCCTTCTGTATTTCTTGCAGCACGCCCAATTGTTTGGATTAAAGATCTTTCTGAACGTAAGAAACCTTCTTTATCTGCATCTAATATAGCAACTAATGATACTTCAGGAATATCTAACCCTTCTCTTAAAAGATTTATTCCGACTAGAACATCAAACTCTCCTAATCTTAACTTTCTAATTATTTCCATTCTTTCTAATGCTTTAATATCTGAATGCATATAATTTACTTTTATATCTAGGCTTTTTAAATATGATGTCAAATCCTCTGCCATTTTTTTAGTTAAAGTCGTAACTAATACTCTTTCTCCTTTTGCTACCCTTTCATTTATTTGTGCTATTAGGTCATCTACTTGATTTTCAACAGGTTTTACCTCTATTTTAGGGTCTAATAATCCTGTTGGTCTTATAATTTGTTCAACTACATTATCTTTTGAATGCTCTTTTTCATAATCTGCCGGTGTTGCACTTACAAATATGACCTGATTTAATCTTTCTTCAAATTCATTAAATTTTAGTGGCCTATTATCATATGCTGATGGTAGTCTAAATCCATAATTAACTAATGAATCTTTTCTTGCTTTATCTCCATTGTACATTGCTCTAACTTGTGGTATGGTTGCATGTGATTCGTCTATCAAAAGCAAGAAATCATCTGGGAAATAATCAAATAGAGTAAATGGCGCACTTCCTGCAGTCCTTCCACTAATATGTCTTGAGTAGTTTTCTATTCCCTGGCAAAATCCTGTTTCTTTCATCATTTCAATATCAAAATTTGTGCGTTCTTCTATTCTCTGTGCTTCAATTAGTTTATTATTATCTTTAAAATATTTTATTCTTTCTTCTAATTCTTGTTCAATTGTTATAATGGCTCTTTCCATTTTTTCTTTTGTTGTAACATAATGTGAATTTGGGAAAATCATTACGTGATTTCTTAGTCCTATAACTTTTCCAGTTAGAGGATTTATTTCAGAAATTTTTTCTATTTCATCTCCCCAGAATTCTACTCTTATTGCTCTTTCATTTTGGTCTGAAGGATATATTTCAACAATATCCCCTTTAGCTCTGAATGTTCCTCTCTTAAAATCTACTTCATTTCTTGAATATTGCATGTTCACAAGTTTTCTTAAAACTTCTTCACGAGTTTTTGTCATTCCTGGTCTTAAAGAAATAATCATATTCTCATAATCTATAGGATCTCCTAATCCATAAATACAAGAAACAGACGCAACAATAATTACATCTCTACTTTCAAATAAACTGGCAGTAGCTGAATGACGTAACTTGTCTATTTCATCATTAATAGAAGCATCCTTTTCAATATAGGTATTTGACTGTGGTATATATGCTTCTGGTTGATAATAATCATAATATGATACAAAATATTCAACATGATTCTCAGGAAAAAATTCTTTAAATTCGCTATAAAGCTGACCTGCCAAGGTTTTATTGTGTGCTAAGACAAGTGTTGGCTTTTGTACTTTTTCAATTATATTTGCCATAGTGAATGTTTTTCCAGACCCTGTAACTCCAAGAAGTGTTTGGAATTTCTTACCTTCTTTTATTCCATTTGATAGATACTCTATTGCCTTAGGTTGGTCTCCTGTTGGCTTATATTCTGAATGTAATTTAAACATGTTCCCTCCATTAAGATATTTTTAAATTATTTTTAGGTATAAATAGTTTATCTATATTTACATTTTCTAACTTAAGTAATTGAATTTTCTTATCTATTCCACTAGCATATCCTGTTAAATTACCATTTGCTCCCACTACTCTATGACAAGGAATAATGATAGAAATTGGATTGTGACCAACTGCTCCTCCTATTGCTTGGGCAGAAATTTTTTTTATTTTTCTTTGTTTTGCAATTTTTTTTGAAATATCATTATATGAAATGGTTTCTCCATAAGGAATATCGCATAATATTTTCCAAACGGCTTGTCTAAAATTAGTTCCTATGGGATTTATTTTTAATTCTTGTATTTTTGGTTTTTCTCCTTTAAAATATCTATCTAACCAATTTTTTGTTCTAATTAGTATTTCTTCTTTATCATTTTCTATTAGTTTTTCTTTAATATTTGAAAGATAATACTTCTGTCCTTCAATCCATAGTCCTATTAATTCATTATCTTTACTCGCTAACAACATATTTCCAATAGGTGATTTGTAATATGTTTTGTAAATCATTTCATTCCTCCTATAAATACATTAGGATTATATCATAAAAATAAAAATATATCATCCCTATTAATATATAAATTCTATAAAACCACTATATATGGATAAGACTCATCTTTAAAACTCAATAACTCTATCGCATACCTCATCTATATATTTTCTATCATGAGATATACTAATTATTGTACCATCAAAGTTCTTTAGTAGCTCTCTTATTACAGGGGTAGATAAAGGGCTTAAATTTCTTGTTGGTTCATCTAATATTAATACATTTGCCTTTTGTAATATCAATTTAATTATGAATAATTTAGCTTTTTGCCCTCCACTTAGGTTTGAGACTAAAGAATTTGTTTCTTCTACAGTAAATCTCATTGAAGCTAAATATGTTCTAATTGTAGTTTCTTCTTCTTTTGAATAACTAATTCTTAAAAAGTCTATACAATTTACATCTGCATCTAGTAGTAGTTCATCATAGTTTTGTGGCATGTAACCTATTTTTATATCTTTTCTATATTTCATATTTTCATAGATTTTCTTTATTAAAGTGGTTTTTCCCGTACCATTTCTCCCAATAATGCATACTTTTTCTTTTCCTATAATTCTAATATGAATGTTAGTTTTTAATACTTTATTTCCTATTTTTAATTCATTTAAATTATAGTCAAGTATTACTTTTGAGTTATGAATTTCGTCTTGATTATGAAATTTAGCAAAAATCTTTTCTTCTACATCTGGTACATTTGTAATTTCTTGCTTACTCATTCTTTTTTCCATTGCTTTTACATTTTTCATTTTCTTTTTAAGAAGTCTTGCTCCACCTGGGTTTTGTCTGCTTATTGTCTCCAATTGATGTCTTACACTATTATATATATTATTTAATCTTTCCTTCTGTTTTTCTTGTTCCTTTTGCTCATGTCTTGAAATTCTATACTGCCTATCTATTAAATAATTCCTTTTTTCTATATATTCTTTATAACCTATATGTTCTATGGTATACTTCGCTTTAGTCTTATTTTCTATTCGTTCTAAATGTAATATTCCATTAGCTGTTTTTTCTAATAAAACTTCATCATGAGATATAAATACAATTGGTATCTTAGAATTTATTATGAAATCCTCTAGCCATTCTAATGTTTCAATATCTATATCGTTTGTTGGTTCATCTAACAATAATAGATCTGGTGAATTTAATAAAATTTTAGCAATCTGAACCTTTACTTTTTCTCCACCACTTAAATTTGAGATTAATTTATTTTCAAAATTTATATTTTCAAAACCTAATTCATTAAATATGGAATCTAATTTATATAGTTCTCCATATCTATCATAATTTATTTCAAGGTTTGGTTTATCTTTTACAAAATATTCCTCTAGAGTTTGTGCGTTCCACCCGCTGTCTAAAAATTGTTCCAAGTAACCAATATTTAAATTATTCTTTATAATTTTACCAGTTATTGTTGCATAATCTTTTATTAAATTATAATCATATATGCATTTAAGTAAAGTGGATTTGCCATTTCCTTCTTCTCCTATTATTGCTAGTTTATCATTTTGATTTATTGCTAGATTTAAATCAGTTATTATTTCTTTTCCTTCCTTTAGAGTCTTTATATTTAAGTTTTTTATTTCTAACACAGAATACCTCCTTTGTTCCAATAATAGAAAACGCACGATAACTAATTCATTTTAGTTATCGTGCACAAATACTTTTTCTATATATAAATATACAAAAACATATAATAATTCTTAAAAACATATAAACTAAAACTTATTAGTTCCGCATTTATTTAATTGTTTTTATAAGAATTAATATACATTTTTTCACCTCCACATTTACTATATTAATAGAATACCATCTTTTATGTCACCTGTCAATATTTTATAGTGCTGTCCATATAATTCTATAAAATCTTCTTTTTTCTGTATTATTATATTTTTTTATTGCATAATTTCTTACCAATACTAAAACAATCTAAAGTTGCAAAATAATCTGATGGAGTTTCTGCTCTTCGTATCAACTCGAAGCTTCCATCTTGTTTTAGTAAGATTTCTGCTGATCTCAATTTTCCATTATAATTGTATCCCATAGAATGTCCATGAGCCCCTGTATCATGTATTGCTAAAACATCTCCTATATTAATTTCTGGTAATTTCCTATCTATAGCAAATTTATCATTATTTTCACATAAACTACCTGTTATATCATAAATATGGTTACATGGCTCATTTTCTTTTCCTAGCACTGTTATATGATGATATGCTCCATACATAGCTGGTCTCATTAAATTGACAGCACACGCATCACATCCTATATAATGCTTATAAATATTTTTTTCATGAATTACTTTAGTTATTAAACATCCATAAGGTCCAGTCATAAATCTTCCTAGTTCTGTATATAAAGAAACATCTCCCATATCTTCTGGAACTAGAATTTTTTCATACATTTCTCTAACTCTTTCACCAATTACAAAAATATTATTTTCTGTTTCCTCTGGTTTATAAGGAATCCCTATTCCCCCAGATAAATTAATAAACTTTACTTTTACTCCTGTTTCTTTTTTTAAAAGTACAGCTGTTTCAAACAGTACCTTAGCTAGCAAAGGATAGTAGTCATTTGTTATAGTATTACTAGCAAGAAAAGCATGTATTCCAAACTCTTCTACTCCTTTTTCTTTTAATATCCTAAATCCTTCTATTAGTTGATTTAGAGTAAAACCATATTTAGCTTCACCAGGATTATCCATAAATTCATTAGAAATTTTAAATATTCCTCCTGGGTTGTATCTGCAGCTAATTCTCTTTGGAATTCCTACTGTTTTTTCTAAAAACTCTATATGTGTGAAGTCATCCAAATTAATTGTGGCACCTAATTTTTTTGCATAAATATAGTCCTCTTTAGGTGTAACATTAGACGAAAACATTATTTCATTTCCTGTAATTCCCAACGCTTCTGAAAGCATTAATTCTGTATAAGATGAACAATCACACCCACATCCATATTCATGTAAGATACTTATTATGAATGGATTTGGAGTAGCTTTTACTGCAAAATATTCCTTAAACCCATAATTCCATGAAAATGCTTCTTTTAATCTCTTAACATTTTCTCTAATTCCTTTTTCATCATATAAATGAAATGGCGTTGGATATTTTTCCATAATCTCATTTACTTTTTCATTATTTACAAATAGTTCTTTCTTCATTTTTTCCCTCCTTAGAAACAAAAATTCACCTCTAAGAAAACTTTCTTAGAGGTGATAAATATCACGGTACCACTCAAATTTTATTATATTATTACTAATATAACCTCATTTACAAACTAAAATTTGTATGTGCTATAACAGGCACTCCTGTAATATCTTATACAATTGGTATTGCTTTCGATATTCTTCTCCAGAGCTTTTTTCTTTATTTTTTTACATACTCTTTCTCAGCTAATAAGAGTTTCTCTGTAATGATATTATAAATAAATACTCTTTCCTTCATAGAATTTAATTATATACAATAATTAAAAATAATTATACTGTTTTTTTATAATTTGTCAAGCATTTAAGATTTAGGTTTTTAATATTATTTGTTAATTACATTGCTTGTCTATATAATTCTATAAAATCTTCTTTTGATACTTCTCTTGGATTTCCTG
>CALXZQ010000025.1 GCA_944393275.1 uncultured Clostridia bacterium | reverse complement strand
GACTTTTTTTAGAGCTATCTATTTAATATATTTATTATTATGTATACATGTTTACATGTAAACAGAAGAAGGATAGTTATATTAATATAAATATATACATGTGAAAAAATATTAATTTACAATTGATAATAAATTTTTGTAATTTAATGTTAGACTATTTAATATATTGATTTGTATATGGTTTTTGATATACTATAATATTGTAAAAATAAGAAAAAAACTAATAATAGTATAGATTTTTTAATTATAAATATATAATATTAGGTAAAGTTTTTGATAATAAAAATAAATCTGATTAATATTTAAATAGCAAGAAAATATGAGGAGCAAGTTAAATGGTTGAAATAAAGGAAAAATTACTTAAGGGTTATACATTTATAGATTTATTTGCTGGTTTAGGAGGTTTTAGAATATCTCTTGAATCTTTAGGAGCAAAATGTGTGTATTCTAATGAATGGGATAATGCTGCTCAAAAAGTATATTTTGAAAATTTTGGAGATATGCCTGAAGGTGATATTACAAAAATTGATGAAAACAAAATTCCAAAACATGATATTTTATGTGCAGGATTTCCTTGTCAAGCATTTTCTATTAGCGGAAAACAGCTTGGCTTTGAAGATAGTCGTGGAACTTTATTCTTTGATGTTGCAAGAATAGTAAAAGCTAAAAAACCAAAGATAGTATTTATGGAAAATGTAAAAAACTTTGTAACACATGATGATGGAAAGACATTGGCAGTTGTTAAAGCTACAATGGAGGAACTTGGATATGCATTTAATTTTAAAGTTTTAAATGCTGTTGATTATGGTATACCACAAAAAAGAGAACGTATTTATATTGTATGTTTTAGAAATGATTTAGACATAGAAGAATTTAATTACCCCAAGCCAATTAAATTAATTCATCATTTAGAAGACTTTATTATTAGAGATGAAGAACAAGTACAACATTTATATGTTGAAAGACCTGACATTTATTTTAATAATATAGAAGATAATAAATATAGTAATAAAGCAATAAGACTTGGTATTGTAAATAAAGGAGGTCAAGGAGAACGAATATATAGCATAAAAGGTATTGCTATAACATTATCAGCAAATGGAGGAGGAGTTTTTGCCAAAACAGGTGGATATTTGATTAATGGAAGAACAAGAAAACTTCATCCAAAAGAATGTGCAAGAATTATGGGATATCCTGACTCATATAAAATATGTGAAAGTGCAAATCAAGCATATAAACAATTTGGAAATTCTGTTGTTATTGATGTTATACAATTAATATCACTTGAGATTGGTAAAGCTATGAAAAATAAGCTTATAAACGAATTTTAAAAAATATACACTAAAATATATAATAATATAAAGTTATTATATATAAAACTAGGAAAGCCTATAAGTCTTAAATATAAAGATTTATAGGCTTTATTTAATTTAACTTAAAAATTTAATAAATTCATCATTAGACAATCCGCTAACACAATCTTTTTTATGTATAGAGAATATAACATTTGCATTATATGTATTTGAAAGTTTTCTAATTTCAAATTCATCATTACGTTGTGAAAACATATATTCATATTGTTGAAAAATAAATCTTTTATTATGAAGACATTCGTTTGATGTAATAAAAAGTTTTGAGTTGTCTATTCTGAAGTCATTTACATTATAATTACAAGAGTTTATATAATTTAATATTGAATGAACTTTATTAGCACCAACAGAACTAGAACCACTTCTTTTTATTCTATATTTAGCTGATACATAAAAATAATTGTTAAATTTTTCAATAGGTAAAATGACATAATCATTTGTAATAATAAACTTAATTCCTTTTTCTTTATATGCATTGATTATCCAATTAGAAAATATATTTGAACTATTTGGTATATTGATATCTTTTCCAGCAGTTCCAGCTTCTCTAAATTCATCAAAATAATTATTCATGTATTCCATTATTTTCTTGGAATATATGTTTAGTTTTACTATATTTTTTTTGCTATATTCAAACAATGATGTTTGTATATTTGGAATTAAAACAAATTGACCACATTGAGCAGGTGAATGTTTTGCTTCTATATAAAAATTTTTATTATTAGTTTCAACAAATATGTCGGGAGTAGTTGAATCAGAACCACCTTTATGAATAAATTTTGCATAATTATTAAAGTTTTTATTAAGATAATTTGTACAATCAACTTCAAAATCTTCCCAATTAGACATAATAATCCCTCCAATTTATTTATGTTTAATATTAAAGTATATGTTTATAAATAATAATATGTATTTACTTTATCAAGATGTGTTTAGAAATGTCAACAAAAAGTTAAATGATATTTAAACTAATATTTTTATATTTTAATATTATTATCAAACTATAAATTTTATATAAAGAATATATTTGACGTTATAAAATTAGAGTTTTATAATTAATATGTCGATTGTTGCAACTATAAAAAATAGTTTATTCTAGATTGGGGGATAAAGATGACTAATTTTGGATTACCTAATTATGATCAACATAGAAATTGGATTAAAAGTGCTAGATTACGAGGAAAAAATTGGGAATGGATATTATATGCTGGTAAGAATAGTGATGAAGGATTATCAAATTTTTTAAGAGATCAAAGTGATACTAATTTTTGGAAAGAAACAAGTTGTGAAGAATGGAAAAGTCTTGTTGAATTACAGAAAAAGGCTGAAGAGGAAACAAAATCTATAGATTACCAAAGTGGGCAAGCATTTATTGTTGAAGAAGGTGAAGATAATGATGTTACTGTACCAAGTGATCCGAATTCAGCTTGGCAGTTGTATAGAAAAAAAATATTAAAAAATGGATTTAAAGAAGAAGTTGTTGATGAAATGGAAAGAACAACTTTAAAGATGTTAAAAAGACTTAGTAACGATACAACAGAAATGAAACCTATAAAAGGATTAGTAATTGGAAATGTGCAGTCTGGTAAAACTGCAAATATGGCAGCACTTATGGCAATGGCAGCTGATTGGGGCTGGAATATGTTTATAGTTTTATCTGGAACAATTGAAAATCTTAGACAACAAACTCAGAATAGATTATTGAGCGATCTAAATGCTCAAGGAAATCTTATTTGGTTGGGATTAGAACATTTATCAAAAAAACCTGCTTATGGACAAAGAACACAAGATTTACATTTTGATCAGATGTCAAAACAAAGGTATTTTACCGTTTGTTTGAAAAATCCAAGTAGATTAAGAGGATTAATCCAGTGGTTGCAATCAGATTCTAATAAACAAAAACAGATGAAGATACTTGTAATTGATGATGAGGCTGATCAAGCAGGGATTAATACAGCAAATATTAATAGTACTACAATTAGAACTATTAATAAACTTATTAGAAATTTGGTAAATGGTAGAAATGAAAAATCAAAAGAAATTAATTGCAAATATAAAGCTATGAATTATATTGGATATACTGCAACACCGTATGCAAATATTTTAAATGAGTGTAGTGAAGATTCTTTATATCCGAGAAGCTTTATATCAACATTAAGTGTTTCTAAAGAATATTTTGGACCACAGCAAATATTTGGATTTGATGGTGGAGATTATGAGTATGATGGACTTAATATTATTAGACTTATTTCTAATGATGATCTTGAAATTGTTAAAGGAATTCATGAAGAAGGTACTTTGTATTTACCTATTACATTAAAAAAAGCTATTTGTTGGTATATGTGTGGGGTTTCTTGTATGAGAATATGGGGATATAAGAAACCTATTAGTATGTTGATTCATACTAGTCAGAAAACAGAGCATCATAAAAATATTTCAGAGGCTATTAGATCTTGGATAATTAATGAAAGTACTGAAACAATAATAAGTATGTGTGAAATAGTTTGGAAAGAAGAAACAAAAAAATTTACCTTTGAAGACTTTAGAAAACAATACAAA
This sequence comes from uncultured Clostridia bacterium, assembly GCA_944393275.1. Lineage (GTDB taxonomy): Bacteria > Bacillota > Clostridia > TANB77 > CAG-508 > Merdicola. The sequence continues at coordinate 9,206 of CALXZQ010000025.1, read as the reverse complement.
TTATATGGAAGATTAGATAATGAAATAAATAAATATCCTATTTTTGAGGAAGTTAGAAAACAATTAGTTATATTACTTGGTAGTGAATTAACAAATATACCGTTGGATGAAGAAAATGAACTTACATATCATGAAGGAATACATATGTGTGTTGACAATTGTAAAAATAATGGAATAAATGATGAAGGAATGTATGTAAGATTAGCTTACCCAACAGAATATAATATGCCTTCGATTGCACCAGCATTTATTGTCATTGGTGGTGCAACATTATCACGTGGACTTACAATAGAAGGTTTGGTTAGTACATTTTTTTTAAGATCAGTTAGTCAAGCGGATACTCTTATGCAAATGGGAAGATGGTTTGGATATAGAAAGGGATATGAATTATTACCAAGAATATGGATTACTCCTAAAACAAATGATCAATTTAAGTTTTTAGCAGCATTAGATCAAGAATTAAGAGATGAAATTCATGAAATGGATACATTAGGAAAAAGCCCATCACAATATGGACCAAGGGTAAAAAATACACCTAAGGCAAGTTTTATACATATTACAGCTAAAAATAGAATGCAAAGTGCAAAGCCAACAGATATGGATTATAGTGGATCTTATAATCAAACATATTTATTTGAAAATGATTATAAAACACTTCACAATAACATAGAAGTTACAACTGAGTTTATAAATTCATTAGGGGCTTGTGAAATAAAAAAAGCATGTAATGAAAAACATTCAAAAAATTCTATAATATGGAGAAATATAGAGTTTTATCGTATAAAAGAATTATTAAAAAATTATAAATTTCATCCTAGATTACAAGTGTTTAATCAAATTGATTCAGTTATTGCATGGATTGATAAAATTACAAAAGATGGAAAATTAGATAATTGGAATGTTATTTTATCGAGTAAAAAAAATTCTGATAATTCAGTATGGGATTTACCTATAGGACCAATAAATAAAATAAGACGTACAAGAAAAAAAATAAAAAGTGATTTAGATACAACTATTAATATCGGTGTTTTAAGAGATCCTAAAGATATCATTGCAGATATTGATTTAGATGGTCAATCAAAAGATATAGTAGACAAGGTAAACAACTTTCAGTCATTATATGCAAAGGAAATTAGAAGTTTAGCAGGGTTAGATACTACACCACAATTAATAATTTATATGATTGATAAAAATTCAAAGTCCATATTAGAATCTGAAACAAGGGAAGATTTAGATGCAGTTGAAGATATAGTTGGTTTGTGTATGAATATTCCTGGAGGAAGACGAGGAACTAATTATACTGCAACGGTTTCAATAAATTTAAAAAATGATATATTTGATGATGATGGAGATTTGGAGGGAACAAATGAATATTGAAATTGCAGAACCAAGCAGAATGACACAATCAGGAAGGTCATTATTAAAACTTATACAAAATAATAATATGCCTATTTTAGACTTATTAGTTCGTGAGTCTATACAGAATAGTCTAGATGCTGGAAATGAAAAATCTGAGTATGTTGCAGTTGATTTTAATATAGGTGAATTTGAAAAGGAAAAATTAAATGCTGAACTTGAAGGAATTACAAATTCATTAAATAATAAATATTGTAAAAATAAATATAATTATATTGCAATAAGAGATAGTAATACTACTGGTCTCACAGGAAAACTACATTATGATGATGTTGTAGATAATCAATATGGTAATCTTTTAAAACTTATTTATGAAATAAGTAAGCCGCAAGAAGCAGAAGGGGCAGGTGGTTCTTGGGGATTAGGAAAAACAGTATATTTTAGAATAGGAATAGGTCTTGTAATTTATTATAGTAGGATTATTAATGAAGATGGAGATTTTGAATCGAGATTAGCTGCATCTTTAGTTGAAGACGAAACAAATAAAGACTCACTGATACCTATATTTAATGGAAAGGCTAAAAGAGGTATTGCTTGGTGGGGTGAAAGTATAGGTATTAATAAAACACGACCAATAATTAATAATATATATATTAATAAGATACTATCTATATTTAATATTGATCCATATACTGATAATGAAACAGGAACTACAATAATAATCCCATATATAGATGAAGATCTATTAGTTGAAAACAATCAAATTGAATATAAAGATGGTGAAGAAAATAATATTCCGTTATTTTGGCGTAATAATATAGAAGATTATATTAGGATATCTATTCAAAGGTGGTATGCTCCAAGATTAAATAATAAAAAATATCCATATGGTAAATTTTTAAGAGTAAAAATAAATGGTAAAGGAATTGGGTTAGATACAATGGAACCGGCATTCCAAATTGTACAAGCACTTTATAATATAGCTGTGACAAATAAAAATAGTAATGATATTCTTGAAAACAAAGATATTATAAAGAAATCGGAGGATATTTTATTAAGAAAAGTTCTTAAAACTACGAAAGCTGGTACAATTGCATATGCTAAAGTTCCTAGGCAAGTCTTAAAAACAGGATATCCAAATAATAAACCAGAACCATACATGTATTTTAATTGTGAAATTAGAGATAAGGAAAAAAATAAACCAATATTATTTTTTACTCGTAAACCTGGAATGATAGTTTCTTATGAAGTTGTTGGTAGTTGGGTAGATGGAATAAATTCTTCTAACAAAGATGAATTTATATTTGCTATATTTGTTCTTAATTCTAATAATAAACTTACAGGAATTGCTTCAGATTATAGTCTAGAAGAATATATTAGAAAAAGTGAAATGGCTGATCATACCTCATGGAGAGATTTTGGAATAGGCAATTTTAATTCTAGAATTATATCTAAGATACAAACACAAGTTAATGGTAAAATTTCTAAAGAATTTTTTATTGAAGAAGAAGAAGAAAATAGTAAACTTAATTCAGGTTTTGGAAAAATGTTTGGTCAATTATTATTGCCACCTGAAAATTTTGGTAAAAAACCAAGTTCTGGAACAAGAAAAAATTATATTGATATCAAACATTTAGAAAAGCATAAAAATGTAATTTTTATTTATGATTGTTCTAGAACTTCATATACACATGAAGGAATGAAGGTTAATTTTCAAATTAAATCTAGAGGCAGTATTATATCAACAGGTATAAAAGTTGCTATTAACTCCGAATCAGGAGCCATAAGTGTATTTGATTGGGAAAATAAAATGGGATTAGATATACCTTTTGAAATAACTATAGCTAATATAATAATTACTAAATTTGATGGACAAATTATAAATTCTATATATAGTATAGATAAAGCAAAACCTAATATTATAGATAATCAATTAACATTTAAACTTATTATGTCAGATAAAAAAAGTGGATATGGAGTTCATATATCTATGGAACAAGAACATGAAATTGAGTGTGATATAGCATTAACTTTAAAGTTAAATCGTAAGGATATTAAACCTATGTTTGTTTTAGAAAAAGAAGGTGATAAATAATGGCAGCTAATATTTCTCTTTTTCCTATTATAAATGATGAGTTGTTAGGAAAAATAAGATATCAAACAACACCATATGAATTATATTATATTAATGAAGATCAAGAATTTTTACTTAGAACTGAAGAAATAGAAGGTAGTGCAATGATTCATAAAATTGTTGATGATGATGGTATATGGTCTCCGGATGATTTTAATTTTTGTATTAGGAGAAAATATAATATAAGAACATACCAATGTCTTTTTGGAGAGAATGGAATTGCATGTAATGATGCAATTTTAGGTATTGCACTTATGTGGACATCTTCAGATTCAAAGCAAAGAGGAATTATTCCTATTGGAGATATAAAAAATTCAGCAAAAGATATTGATTTAATATTAAATTACGAATTTTCCAAAGCACAACTCAGAGGATTAATAGAATTTACAACAATTATCTATATAAAGAATGTTGGAAAACCTTCTTTAAAAGAAGAACATTTGGCAAATGAATATGGATATCTTTTGGGTGAATTGGATAAATTTACTATAAAGTTAGATGGTGAAGGTTCAGTTTTCCCTATTTATGAAATAAATGAACCTAGACAACCTTTGTGGTATGTGAAATGTGAATGGGATGATCCTACATATGAGAAATTTTCGGATTGCATATCTATAAATATAAATAGGGCTCATAAAAATTATAAGTTTTTAGATAAAACAAAAAGGACGTTTAATGAACAGCTATTAAAAGAGATTATGTCTAGTGCACTTATATTAATTATAACTAAGTTGAAAGAACAAGGTAATTATTGGGATGTAACTATAAATGGTGATGATTTGCAGAGTGGAAGTGTTTCGGAGGCAATATATTATTTTATTAATACTTTAGAATGGGATGTTTCTACACCTGAAGCAATATCACTGTCTATAAGAAAATTTTTTGATCAAAGGATGTAGAGAAAATGATTATTAAAACGCTCAATAGAGAAGAATCTCAAGTAGCAATGAAAGAATGGATTTTAAATTTTCCAGCATTGCCCAAAATAGAAGAAGATTATTTAAAGATACGCGAAGATCTACAAGAGTTTTATAAAAATGTAAAAGAAGAATGTAATACTAATAATAAGAGAGATTATTATATTGATTCACACTTTGGAATTTTGTTATATGATTATTTATGGAGACAATCAGGATTTTCTTTGAGAGTAGCTGCTAATGATGATTTTTGGAGATATTTATCTATAAAAGTTATTCCAGATATAATTGCAGAAAGATGGGGAAAGGAAAATGAAAGTCATTATTGGAGTAGATCAACACGTATATGGTTAAGATCAATTTGGTGGTATGTTCATTTATCTTGGCAAGGAGATATGACAAGTACAACACATTTATTGGAGTCACCTTGTTTTTCAACAGATAGTATTTTAAATTTAGAAGAAAGATCTGGAAGGAAAGGAACATTTATCAATGTTTATAGATATATAATGTATTATTATAGCCATATTCCTAAAGAAATAATTGAAGAATTTAATAAAAAGATAAATGGTAGAGAAGAAGATTTATTTAGAATAATAATGAAGTTAAATACAGCAAAAGTTATGGTTGTTGATCCAGCTTTATATCTTGGTGGAGAAAGAGAATATGTTAGATCATTATTTACGGATGCGGGGGTGCGTGTTTAATGCTACCTAAGGTAATAGATTTATTTTCAGGTTGCGGAGGTTTAGCCTTAGGTTTTGAAAAAGCAGGTTTTGATATTGTTGCAGGGGTAGAGTTGATGCCAGAGGCTTGTAAAACTATTTCATATAATCTTTCTTGGAGATATGGAAAAAAAGAAACCCATTTATGTGGAGATATAACAGAGATGAATGGAAATATTTTTAAAGATAAGGTTGGTAAAGAAGGTTGTATAATAATTGGTGGACCACCTTGTCAAGCATATTCAAAAGCAGGTATAGGTAAACTGAGATCACTAGGAGAGGATAGAATTAATACAAAAGATTCTAGGGGATACTTATATCAAGATTTTTTAAGATTTGTTTTTGATATGGATGCTAAAGCTGTAGTAATGGAAAATGTTCCGGAATCAACAAATTTTGGTGGAATTAATATACCAGAAATAGTATGTGTAAAATTAGCAGAAAAAGGATATGAGTCGTATTGGACTATACTTAATTCAGCAGATTATGGTGTTCCTCAAATAAGAGAACGAGTTTTTGTTATTGCTATAAAGAAGAGTGAGAATAAAAAAATACATTTACCAAAACCAACTAATAGAAATGAAAACGATGCACTAACATTATATCAAAAACGTTTTGAGGCATACAAACAATGTAATTTTTTTGTACAACCTAAGGGAGTAGAGGACGTTGAGGAACCTTGGGTAACTATGGGCGATGCGTTTTCTGATTTACCAATAATATTTCCAACTTCAACTTCAAAATATAAATTATTTTCATTAAATACTGAAATTCCATATAAAACAAAAGCACAAAATAAATTTCAAAAAGCCATGAGAATGTGGTATGGAAAAGATGGATTTGGTGTAACTGCAAATGCATTTAGAAAAAATAAGAGAGATTTTCCTATATTTGAAAAAATGAAACAAGGGGATAATTATATAGATGCTTCTAAAATAGCAGATAAATTATTTAATGAAGAAGTAAAATTATTTGGGTATCTAGAAAATAGTAGTGAATATATAAAACTTAAGAATAAAATGATTCCTAAATATGATAGAAATAAATTCGAAAATAAATGGAGAAGATTAGATGAAACAAAACCATCACATACATTGGTTGCTCATCTACAAAAAGATACATATAGTCATATTCATCCATGGGAACCAAGAGGAATTACAGTTAGAGAGGCAGCAAGAATCCAGTCTTTTCCAGATGATTTCTTTTTTGACTGTTCAATGGGAGATGCATATAAACAAATTGGTAATGCTGTTCCACCTTTATTAGCTTTTGCCGTGGCAAAAACTATATATAATACTTTCAAGGAGGAGTAATTATGGGAATACTTGAAGAAATTAGAGAGTGTTTTGCTTCAATTACAAATGGAGCAAGGAGTATAAAATCATTACCAAATGAATATCCAGCGATAGTTATTCGTAAAAGTGATGGCTACGGTGTAGCAATTATATATGATAATGAAAAAGATATTTATGAAAAATTTGCCAATAGCATAATTTATACACAAAATTTGACTATAGATGGTATTGAAAATAAGTATTTAATTTTAAGTTGTGTACTTGATAGTTTGCGTTATGAGTTTGCAACATTATGTGCACAATTTGTAGATCCTGGTGAAGATGGTATTGACAGGATTAATTTATTACAATCACCGTTGAATTGGTGGAAACAATGGAGAGAATTGCTTGGAAATGCAATATCAAAACAAGAAGCATATAGTATTATAGCAGAAATGCTAGTATTAGATGAATTATTTAAAAAAGATAGCTCTATAGAATGGACAGCTGTAAATTTAGGAAGTCATGATATAGAAAGTGATACTTGTGCATATGAGGTTAAATCTACATTAAAAAAATATGGTTCTACTATAACTATTAATAGTCAACATCAACTAAACAGTAATAAACTATTAGAATTGTATTTTTGTAGATTGGAGAAATCAAAATTAGGAATATCAATCAACGATATATATAATAAATTGATTCAAGATGGTTATAGTAAAGAAAAATTAGAAAACCAATTATATCATCTTGGATATCAAAAAGGCTCTAGTATTAGAGATGAAAAGTATAAAGTTTTAGAAAAAAGAAAATATAAGGTAGATAATAAATTTCCTAGAATAGTTGAATCTTCATTTAAAGGTAATCATATACCAGATTCAGTAATTCATATTACATATACTATTGATTTGGATGGTTTAAACTATACCTTATGGTAATCTAAGGAGAAAAAATGTTCAGAGTAATAGAAACCTTTAGTGGAATTGGCAGTCAAGCAAAGGCATTGGAACGAATAGGAGCTGAATATGAAATAGTAAGTATAGCAGATTGGGATATTAATGCAATTATTGCATACTGTATGATACATAAGGGAAATATAAATATTGCAAAATATAAAAATTTGGAAGATGATTTTATAGTTAGTGAATTAGAAAAATATACTTTAAGTTTGGATGGTAAGAAACCTATTAATGAAAAATCATTTAAGAGTATGCCAATAGAATTAAAACGAATAATTTATACAGCTATAAAGGAAACTAATAATTTAGTTAGTATAACTGATATTAAAGGGTTAGATATACCACAAGATATAGATTTATTTACATATTCATTTCCGTGTCAAGATTTATCATTATGTGGATGTTGGCATGGAAATAAAAGCGGTATATCTAGAGATGCTAATAATAGATCAGGTATGCTTTGGGAGGTAGAAAGAATACTTATAGAAATGAATGAGGCGGGAAGAATATTACCAACATTTTTGTTAATGGAAAATGTAACTAATATTTTATCTAAGACTCATGAAAAAGATTTTAATGATTGGAAATCAACTTTGGAGAAATTAGGGTATTATAATAAAGTATATAGATTAAATGCTAAAAATTTTGGGATTCCTCAAAAAAGAGAAAGAGCATATATGATTAGTGTTTTATGTAATAATGATGAAAACATTATTTTAAAAGTTGAAAATTATTTTAAGACACATGATCTTGAAGGTGAAGAGGCTAAAGTTTTAAGGAAAAGACAACTTAAATTAAAAGATATTTTATGTTTGGATTATAAAAATGAAAAATATAAAAAAGAAGCTGACCTTAGTAAACCTAATAATACTCCATCAAGAAGAAAAATATTTGAAGATAATGATATTTTATTTAATGGAAAAAAAATTAATGAAATAGACGTTAACACATTAACTACTAAGCAAGATAGAAATCCAAATTCAGGTTTAATAATTTATAGAAATTATGCAAGAGGAAAAACTAATTGGAGATATTTAACACCAAGAGAATGCTTTAAACTTATGGGATTTGATGAAGAAGATTTTGAAAAAGTTATAAAGTATAATCCTTCTATAAATAGATCTAGAAAATTATATTCTACGGAAAAACTTATTAAGCTTGCCGGAAATAGTATAGTTGTTGATGTTCTTGAAGCTGTTTTTAGACAAATAATGGATATTAATAATACTATATTTATAGAACAAATTAAATAACCATAGTTTATAGTAAATAGGTTAAAATGTATCTATTTTAATGATTAAACTAATATTATATAAGTTAATCCTATAAAGTATTTTTTATAATATTAAATAATGTTAATATTATAATTTAATGGATATGCTTAGTACCTAGTATCATCATAAAAACTAAATATATATTATGTTATGATAGTAAATGATATACTTGTGTTTATAAAAAGAATGGAGAAATAGTATTATGACGATTTCAGAACAAATAAAAGTGTTATGTGTTAGGAAAAATATTAGTCAAGCTGAGCTTGCAAGAAGACTTGGTACAACTCCGCAGAATTTTGCTGCAAAATTAAAAAGGGAAAGTTTTACAATTTCTGAATTAGATAATATAGCACGTGTAACAGGTGTAAAATTTAAAAGAATTTTTGTTCTTGCGGATGATGATTTTATTTAAAATTTAAGTTATATAAAAAAGCTTAATTTCTTATATATAAAAGAGATTAAGCTTTTTAGAAATTTTTATAATATAGTTAATATAAGAATTAATATTTATAAAAATAAGCTTTAAGTATATGTTATAAAAATATACAAAGGCTTATTTTTTAT
>CALXZQ010000024.1 GCA_944393275.1 uncultured Clostridia bacterium | reverse complement strand
TCTTTGTTCTTCCTGTAAAAATAAAGCTTTTTTTACTGTTTCAATTTTAGTAGGTGCTTTCTTAGCAGACTTACCTGCAATAATTTCATTGTCTTTTATAAAAAGCCCATCATCTATTATATAGTTTATATTATTTTCATTGGCCACCATTTGAGCTCTATAACTTTTCCCTGTCCCTGATGGACCAACAAATGCATATACCCTAATATTCTCCATTTTTCTCTCCTTTTTTATACTTTCCCTATTATACACTATAACTAATTTCTTTTCAATATTCTAGAATTTTAAAATAAAACAATTTTATGCTATACTACAATTTTTTAATAATAACAATTACAAATACCCCCACAGAATAATTCTCTGAGGGGGTACGTATTAATACATTTATTTATTTTCATATCCTGGTTTTCCTAAAAGTCTAAACATATTTTTCTTATATGCTTCAACTCCTGGTTGATTAAATGGATTTACTCCTAATATTTTACCTGACATAGCACAAGCAAGTTCAAAGAAATATATTAATTGTCCTAGATTTTCTTCATCTAATTTTTCCATTGATATTAATATGTTTGGTACATCACCATCAACATGAGCTTCTATTGTAGCTTCCATTGCTTTTTTATTTACATAGTCCAATGTTTTTCCAACAAGATAATTTAATCCATCTAGATTATCTTCATCATTTTTTATTATTATATCTGTTCTTGATTTTTCAATATTTAAAACTGTTTCGAAAAGTGTTCTCTTTCCTTCTTGAATATATTGTCCCATTGAGTGTAAGTCTGTTGTAAATTCAACCCCTGCTGGGAATATTCCTTTAAGATTTTTTCCTTCACTTTCACCATATAGTTGTTTCCACCATTCTATAAAATAATGTAATCTTGGATCGTAATCAACTAAAAGCTCTATGTTCTTTTTTCTTGTATATAGTATATTTCTAGCTACTGCATATTTATAACAGTCATTATATTTTAAATTATCATCTGCGTATTTATTTTGGGCATATAATGCTCCTAGCATTAATTTATCTATATTTATTCCAGCAACAGCTATTGGTAATAATCCTACCGCTGTTAATACAGAATATCTTCCTCCAACATTATCTGGTATAACAAAAGTTTCATATCCTTCTGTTTCTGATAATTTTTTTAATGCTCCTTTTTCTTTGTCTGTTGTTACATATATTCTACTTCTAGCTTCTGCTAAACCATATTTATTCTCTAAAAATTCTCTAAATATTCTAAATGCTATAGCTGGCTCTGTTGTTGTTCCAGATTTTGATATAACATTTATAGATAAGTCTCTATCTCCAATAAAATTAATCACATCATTTATATAGTCAGGATTTAAATTGTTTCCAACAAATACTATTTTTGGATTTCTTGCTTTATCATCTGGAATAGAATTAACAAATGGGCTATTCATTGCTTCAATTACAACTCTAGCCCCTAAGTAAGAGCCTCCTATTCCTATTACTACTAAAACATCTGAATCATTTTTCACTTTTTCAGCTACTTTTTTTATTCTTGCAAATTCTTCTTTATCATAGTCTGTTGGTAGTTTTAACCATCCTAGAAATTCTTCTTCATCATCTGCATTTAAGTACAATTCCTTATGTATTTTAGCCACTTGATCTTTATAAGCCATAATCTCCTTATCTTCAATATTTGTATTTTTTAGTTCAATTTTTAAATCTGACATAATTTATCTCTCCTTTATATAGATACTTATTGTGTTATCCACTTTACTAAGTTCAAATCACTATTATCTAATATCATATCATGTTTTGGCATTACTCTAAATGTATATCCATATTCTCCTCCTCTAGACAATTCTAATTTTGCTTGGAAGGTATATGTTCTTTCTTCTATATTAGATTCAACTAGCTTCATTGGAATAACAGCAACTTCTTCTATCGTATTATTATTAGTTATTTTTCCATAATATACTTCTGCAACTATATTATTTACAGATATATTAGGCAATTTAACTTGACAATGTACCTCAATATTATTTCCAGCATCTATTGTTATATTATCTAAATTATTAACTTGTTTAATTTCTATTTTATCCCAGCTATTATATAAATTATCTTTCCAATCATTAAACTCTGTAACTTTTTGTAAATCATTATAATAATTATTTGTTAAATTACATAATGGTATATATAAATTATTGGTATATTCTACTACCATCCTTGATGTACTATATTTTCCGCCAGTTGAGATAATAGAATTTTTCATCATTTCCATCCATTTTTCAGATATACCAGTTTTTCCATCTTTTTCTGAATAATATAATGGAATAATTTTATTCTCTAATGTATTATACAAACTTTGACTATCTGCAATATCCTGTTCTTCATAAGATATATACTCTTTATTCGTTCCTATTGTCCAACCATTTTTTTGGTTATATCCTTCTGCCCACCATCCATCTAATACACTAAAGTTTATAACACCATTTACAGAAGCTTTCTGTCCGCTTGTTCCTGATGCTTCCATAGGTCTTCTTGGATTATTTAACCATACATCTACACCACTTACTAAATATCTTGATAGTCCTATATTATAATTTTCAAGCAAAAATATCTTTCCTTTAAATTGTGGGCTCATAGATAACTCATGAATATATTTGATTAGATCTTGGCCTTCTTTGTCTGCTGGATGTGCTTTGCCTGCAAATATAAGTTGTACTGGTCTATTAGTATCATTTAATATTTGTGTTATCCTTTCTAAATCTTTAAAAATTAATGTTGCTCTTTTATATGTTGCAAATCTTCTAGCAAATCCTATTGTTAAAGCATTTGGGTTTAATTTTGATGTTATTTCTTTTATTTCATCATAACTTACATTGCTTCTTCTTAATCTATTTGTAATATTTTCTTTTACTAAATTTAATAACTTTTCTTTTCTCTTTTGATGTTCTTTCCAAAGTTCTTCATTTGGTATGTCTTTTATTTTCTCCCATATATTATCTTGATGAATATTATCTTGCCAATATGGGATTAAATATTGGTTGTATAAATTCTTTAAATTTGGAGCAAGCCATGTACAAGTATGTATTCCATTTGTTACATAAGTTATTGGACATTCATTGGCAGCAATGTTTGGCCATACATCTGAAAAAAGCTCTCTAGAAACTGCTCCATGTAATTTACTTACACCATTTTTCTTACCTGCTATTTTTAGTGCAAGTATTCCCATATTAAAGCCTGATTCCAATTCTTTTGTTGGTTTCATTCCTAGTTTCATGAATTCTTCTCTTGTTAATCCTAGTTTTTTCCAGAATTCTGCAAAATACTTTTCTACTAAATCTAGTGGAAATATATCATTTCCTGCTGGAACTGGTGTGTGTGTTGTAAATACAGTTTTTGCCGTTGCTATTTCTTTAGCCAATTCAAAAGATACTTGTTTTTCCTGCATTATATCGTTTATTAACTCTAATGTTAAGAAAGATGAATGACCTTCATTCATATGGTAAACAGTAGGTTCATATTTTAATTGTTTTAAAAGTTTAACTCCTGCCATTCCAAGAACAATCTCTTGTCTTATTCTCATTTCTTGGTCTCCACCATATAATCTTAATGTTATTACTCTATCTTCTGCTATATTAGTATCTATATCTGAATCTAATAAATATAGCTTTATTCTACCAACATTAATTTGCCAGACTTTTAAGTATACTTGTCTTTCTGCTAATTTAACAGTTACCATTAAATCTTTTCCATTTTCATCTTTAACAGCATTTATTGGTAAATTATCTAAATCAATATTACAGTATTCAGTTTCCTGAATACCTAGACCATTTATTTTTTGATGAAAATATCCATTTTTATATAGTAACCCTATTGCTACAAATGGTAAACCCAAGTCACTTGCAGATTTTAAATGATCTCCTGATAATATTCCAAGTCCTCCTGAATAAATTGGAAGAATTTCATCTAAACCATATTCCGCTGAGAAATATGCAATAAGATCATTAGAATTATTAGGAAAATTCTTTGAAAACCATGTGTTTTTACTATTAATATAGCTTTCAAAGTTTTGTGCTATTTTATCATATTCTTTTAAAAATTCTTCATCTTTTATTGCTGCTTCAATTTTTTCTTGAGATATTTGTTTTAAAAATTTTACAGGATTTTTTTCTGAACTTTCCCATAAATCTACATCCATTTTTTTTAGTAATCTTAAAAATTCAGTATTCCAAGACCACCATAAATTATTTGCAATATCTGTCAATTTTGCTATTCTTTTTGGTAATTGTGAGTTTACAGTAATTCTATTAAAAACGTACATTTCCGAGCATTTCCTCCTTCGTAATTCGCTTATTTTACTTTTGTAAAAATCTATTTTATCAAGTCTATTATCTACTAACAAATATTATTTGTCAAATGATTTTTTGTAAAATATTTATTAATTTTTTTCTATTGGTTATACTAAATTTTAGGAGGTATTTTTATGGATGATTATGAAAATATTAAAATATTAACTGAATTACACAAAGATGCAAAAATGGGCATGGATTCAATATCTTATGTTTCTAAAAAAGTAAAGGATCCCGAATTTAAAGATAATTTAAGTTTTCAATATACCCAATACAGTCAATTCTTAGATAGAATAAATAAGTTATTTGAAAACTATGGAGAGATTCCTAAAGAAAATAATATGTCAGAAAAAATGATGACTTGGATGGGAATACAAATGAATACCATAGATGATAAAAGCACTTCACATATAGCAGAAATAATGATACAAGGTACAGATATGGGAATTATTAGTGGTCGCAAATTATTAAATTCAAATCCTAATGTAACAGATGATGTTAAGAGTCTTTTAAATAATTTTATATCTACTCAAGAAAACAATATTGCTCAACTTAAGAAATTTTTATAAAATAATAATTTTGTCGCTTTTTGGTATTGAATTTATTTTTTTTTTGATATAGTATATTGTATAGTATTATTTAATATTTACTAAGGAGGAAATTAAATGCCAAGAACCACAAAAGAAGCAAAATCTAAATTAGAAGAAGCAAAAAAAACAGTTAAAAATACTTCTAAAACTAGAGCTAAAGAAACTGGTAAGACAACTACTACTAAAAGTACGACAACAAAAAAATCTACTAGTTCTAAAGCTACTGCAACAAAAAAATCTACCACTAGAAAAACTACTACTTCTAGAACAAATGCGAAGAGAAAAGCTTCAAATGCTGCTAGGACTACAAAAAAAGAATCAGTAACTTCTCTTAAAAAAGTAAAAACAGCAACACCTGAAGATTTTTCTGTTTTAGAATACTATGATTTACCTAATGAATACAATAAAACCACAGTAAAATTATTAGCTCAAACTCCAACTACTTTGTTTGTATACTGGAATATTTCTGACGAGGATAAAAAAACATATATTAAAGATTATGGAGAAAACTTCTTTGAAATTACAAAACCTGTTTTAATAGTTTATAATGATACTATGAATTATAGTTTTGAAATTGAAATAAATGATTTTGCAAATTGCTGGTATTTAAATGTAAATGATTCTAAATGTAAATATAGAATAGAATTAGGCAGACGACCTATAAATAATGGTACTATTCAAAATAATTCGATTAAATTTAATACAAATTATATATATATTGGAGCATCAAATCAGATAGAAAGCCCTAATGATCATATATTGTTTGATAAAAATCAAAAAACTGTATATTTTAAAAATATAAAGACAAATAATATAAGTTCTAAATCTATTAATTTTTCTTATATAAGAAAAATAGGTAAAATATATAACATTTATGATATGTATAAGAAATTCTACAAGAATGAGATTATAGAAAACTTTGATTTATCTAATCCTTCAAGTAGTAATCCATCTTCTACATTCAAATAAAAAATTTGTAGGGTTGTATAATATAAATACAACCCTTGATTATATTTAACAAAGGAGAAAAAAATGAATAATAATATTAAAGGTTATGTAAGTTTTGTTTTACATGCACACTTACCTTTTGTACACCACCCTGAAAGTGATGATTATTTAGAAGAGCAATGGTTGTTTGAGGCAATATCAGAAACATATATTCCGCTTCTTAAGAATTTTCAAAAATTAGTAGACGAAAATGTAGACTTCAGGATAACAATGTCAATGACTCCTCCTCTTTTATGGATGTTAGACAATAAACTATTACAACAAAAATATATTAATTATCTACTTGATCATATTGAACTTTCAAAAAAGGAAGTAAAACGTACAGTTTATGATGAAAGATTAAATATATTATCTAAATATTATCTTGAAAAATATTCTGAAGACTTACATATTTTTAAAGATATCTATAATTGCAATCTTATTAGTGGATTTAAAAAATTTCAAGATTTAGGTGTTCTTGAAATAATAACTTGTGGAGCTACTCATGGTTATTTCCCTATCTTATATATTAATGAAAAGACTGTTAGAGCTCAGATTGCAGTTGGTGTACAAACATATAAAAAATATTTTGGAAAACAACCTCGTGGTATTTGGCTTCCTGAATGTGGTTATGTTCCTGAAGCTGACAAATATTTAAGGGAATTTGGTATAGAATATGCAATTACAGAATCTCACGGCATCTTATATGCAGATCCTACTCCAATATATGGAACATTTGCCCCTATAGTCTCTCCTGACGGACTTATTGCATTTGGTAGAGATATTGAATCTTCAAGACAGGTATGGAGTTCAATTAATGGATATCCTGGTGATTTCAATTATAGGGAATTTTATCGAGATATTGGTTATGAAGCTGATTACGATTATATAAAGCCTTATATAGCACATGATGGTGTCAGAGTAAATACTGGCATAAAATATTATAGAATTACTGGAAAGACTGAAAATAAAGATTATTATAATTTACAGTGGGCAAAAGATTCTGCTGAAAGACAAGCTGGACATTTCTTTGACAGTAGGCAAAATCAAATTAATGGATTATCTCTATACATGGATAAACCTCCAATTATTTTATGTCCATATGATGCCGAACTTTTTGGACATTGGTGGTATGAAGGTCCATACTGGTTATATATATTATTTAAGAAAATTTATTATGATAAATGTAACTTTAAACTTATTACCCCAGGAGAATATATTGATAAATTTCCTGAAATTCAAATATCTTCTCCTTGCCGTTCAAGCTGGGGAGCTAATGGTTATAATGAAGTGTGGCTTAATCCTACAAATGATTATGTACATAAACATCTTCATGTTGCCGGAGATAGAATGGTAGAACTTGCTAGAACCTATCCAAATACTTCAGATAAAACTTTAAAATTTGCATTAAATCAATGTGCTCGTGAATTATTACTTGCTCAAAGTAGTGATTGGTTATTTATTATTACTAATGGAACAATGGTAGACTATGCTAAAAAAAGAATCAAAGATCATATAGGAAGATTTACAAAATTATATTATCAAATTAAGGATAATAATATTGATAAAAACTTTTTAGAGGAAGTTTATAAAAAAGATAGAATATTTGATGAAATAGATTATATGATTTATTACTAATACAAGTTTCATATGAAAATCTCTTTTCATATTATATGTATAATGAACTGAGTTTCAGTAGATAATACATATATGATATGAAGGGAGATTTTTTATTTATGAAATCAATATGCATAAAAATGAATAACAATATTATATTGAATTATCTACTAGATGAGTTTAAAAATATCTCTATTGGTGAAAACATATCTATTTCTAAAAAATCTTTTAAATATTATAATAATTTAATTGTACATTATAAAGGTGAAAATTTATCACTATTTTACAATCAGGTATGTGATATATTATTAAACACTGTAATAAAATTTTATGAAGTTCGTAAATTAAAGGAATTAATTAACATTAATTATTTTTATTTTTCTGAATTTGAAAGACAATCAATTTTAAATTATTGTACCTCTCTTTTAGAGAATGATAAATTTAAAAGAGAAGATTGTAATAAATTTATATACATTGAATTCCTATATCATATAATTAATAATAAAAGCCTATATTTAGATGGTTTTATTAATTTCAGATTATATAAATATGTAAATTTATTAGATGATATTGTAGATACTTCTGTAAATAATTATATTATTGAGAGAGAATATAATGAATTTATAGACTTACTTAAAATTTATATAAATAATAAAGATTCTACTATGGATTTAATCCATTTAATTTATATGGATGGTGAGTCTTTCTTAATGGATGATGAGCGTAATATTGTTTCTATAGATGATAATATTTTAAATGCACCATATTTATCTGATATCTCATTTTCATCAAATGATTTTACTTTAAATTCATTACTTTGTGTTATACCAAATAAGATTATTATTCATATAATAGACAAAGAAGATGACTTTATTAATACAATTAAGCTTATATTTGGAAAGAGAGTATCAGTTTGTACTGATTGCAATATTTGTAATATTTATAAAAATCTTTCTGAGCATATAATATTAAAAAATAAATAAAGTATAGCTTTACCAATGCTATACTTTTAATATTCTATAAACTAAAATTAATTCCCCTTGCGACAACATCTTTCATATTTTCTATTAAACTATCAATTTCTTTCGGTGTGACAATCATATTATAATCTTTAGGTATCAAAACCTCTTTAATTTCTTCATAATTATCATTATCTTTTATTTCATTTAAATATTCATTTGACTTTGCCTCATCTTGAAGCTTTTCTATAAATAAGTCTAAACAATCATTGACTAAAACTGCACTTTCTACTACTGTAGGCACACCTACTGCAATAACTTTAACTCCTAAATTTTCTTCATTTAGGGCTTTTCTCGTATTTTCCACTCCTGCACCTGGCACTATTCCTGTGTCTGCAATTTGTATAGTACTGCTTATTCTTTCTATACTTCTAGATGCTAAACTATCTATCGCTATTATCATTTTGGGCTTTATATTATCTACTATGCCTTTTAATATTTCTAATGTTTCAATTCCGGTAGTTCCCAATACTCCTGGTGCAACTGCTGTTACTGGTCTTGTATTTTCATCTATATATTGTGGAAGATATTTTATTAAATGTCTTGTTACATCTATCTCATTAATAACCTTTGGACCTAAACTATCCGGCGTTACATATATGTTTCCTAAACCAACTACTAGTATATCATCAATATTTGATATATGACTATTTATCAGTGGTTTTAATTGGCCACTTAGTACTTCGCTTGCCTTTTGTATTTCTTCATCTCCTGCTATCTTTATATTCTTTACATCAATAGTTATATATGTCCCTATTGGTTTTCCAATAGCCTTAGCCCCATTCTCATTTAAAATTTTTACAGTAGAAACCTTTATGTTCTTATCTATTTCCTCTGTCTTTACTTCTATTCCTTCTACTTCATCTTCTATCTTATTTGCTTTAGCATAAATATCTCTTCTTTCATCTGCCATATCTGTTCTAAAATTTAAAGATGGATTTTCCAAATTGCACATAAAAAAACCTCCTTTTCTTTTATTCTTAGAAAAAAAGAGGTTTTTATTCAATTATTTAGAACAATATTTACATAGTATTGTCTCTAATCCCATATTTGTATCTATTAATCCCATTTTAGAATTAGTATCTAGCTCTATCATTTCTAATATCATGTTTTTTAAATCTTCTTCTGAAAAATATCTTGCTTGATTTTTATATTTATTAACTAAAAACATTTGATTAGGCTTTAATTCCAGAGCTGCACCTATATCTTTATTCTCTTTTATAGCTATTTTGGCAAAATATATTTTTTTAAAATGATTATATAATGTAATCATTATTCTTTGTATTGGCTCTTTATTATATATTAAATTATTTAATACTTCTAAGGCCTTACCTATATTTTTATTCCCTAGATTATCTGTTAAATCAAAAATTACAGATTGAATTTGCTTTATACATAAACTATCTACACTCTCATTTGTTATTACTCCATCCTCTCCTGCATATTCAATAAGTTTTCTAATCTCATTAATTAAATTTTGCATGTTTTGTCCACATTGTTCAATTAAATACATAAGTGTTTGTTCTGATACATTTACTTTGTATGCATTACAAATAGTTTTCAATCTTTTAGTAATTTGCAATGGTTTTTGTATTTCAAAATTACAAATTATACCATTTTTTTCTATTACTTTATATAGCTTTAATTTTTCTACATCTTCTTCTATAAATACAATGCAAGTACTCTCATTTATTAAATCAATATTATTTTGTATATATTCTGCTAAATTTTCCTTTACTTGTGCAAGCTCTGTATTTTTCCTTTTTCCTTCTTTTTTTAATAATCCTGAATTTTTAACAATTATTAGTTTTTTATCAAATCCAAAAGCTGGTGTTTCTATATCTGATATTAATTCTTTATAGTTATTTTCATCAATTACTATATAGTTTATCCCGTTTACAAGCTCTCCAAAAGCATTCTTTATTTTTTTTACTGCATTATTTAATAAAAATAGTTCTTCTCCAAAAAATAAGTATATACTATCCAATTGTTTATTTTTTAATTTTTTTTCTAGTTCTTCAATTGTCATATATACTCTCCTTTACTATAGTTTTTGTGAAAATTTTGATGAATGTGCGTGGCATATCGCAGCTGCCATACTATCAGTGGTATCATCCAACTTTGGTAAATTATCTACATTTAAGATTGCTTTAACCATTTTTTGTACTTGTACTTTATTCGCCCTACCATAACCTACTACAGCTTGTTTTATTTGAAGTGGAGTATATTCAAATGTAGCTATATTCATTTTTCTACCTACTACTAGTATAACTCCTCTTGCTTGTGCTACATTAATGGCAGTTTTAGCATTATTGTTAAAAAATAATTCTTCTACAGATATTGCATCTGGCTTATATTCTGTAATAATCGCTGATAAATCATCATATATTTTTTCCAATCTTATTGGAAATGATACTCCTGCTTGTGTTGTTATAGCTCCTGATGTTATCAATTTAAATTTATTTCCTATATAATCTATTACACTATATCCTGTTATTGCAAATCCTGGGTCAATTCCTAATATCCTCATTTTTAACTCCATTAAATAATAATTTTTAGTATTTCTGATACGCTCCACGCTTGTGAGATGGCACCTTTTGGTAGAAAAGGTGCGCAAGAATCATATAATTCAGAAATACTTCCTAGACATCCAATGTCTTTTAAATCTTTTTTAAACGTTTTATATACTTCTTCTTTGAATTTAGTATAGTTTTCTTCTAATCTCTTTTTCTTAGCTGCTGTTTTACTACTATTAATCATATTTATATATGCATCATTATATAATCCAAATAACCATACCCATGTAATTCCTTGATGATAATTCATATCCCTTTTTGTGCTATCCCCTTCATATATCTCTACATATTTTTCTTCACCTTTTGCTAGGGTTTTAAGTCCATGTTTAGTATATAGTTTTTTGTTTACCACTTCTATAATTTCTTCTGCTTTCTTAGAATTAGGGTCTATCACCGGGTATGATAAGCTTAATGCAAATAATTGATTTGGTCTTATCTTTGGATCTCCCAACACATCATATAGACATTTTTTATCTTTATTATAGAATTTCTTATTAAATGATTTCTTTACTTTTTCTGCTAAATCATAATATACTTTTGCTTTTTCTTCTTTTTTAAATCTTTTAGTCAAATCTCCCATTATCATTAAGCTATTATACCACATACTATTTATTTCAACAGCCTTACCATTTCTAGGAGTTGCAGCTATACCATTTACTTTTGCATCCATCCATGTATTTTGAGTATTTTCAGTTCCAGAATTTATTAAGCTATCTTCATCCATATAAATATTATTTTCATCTACATCTATTCCACTTTTGTATGCTTCTAGTACTTTTACAAGTTCTCTATAGAAATTCTTTTCTACAAATTCATAGTCTCCTGTATATTTTATATACTTATTCAATTGTTCAAAAAGTAATAGTGAACTATCTACACTATTGTACAGTGGTCTATTATCATATCCTGAGTATCCATTTGGAACTAAACCATATTTAATATCTTTTGTAAATGTTAATAATACTTCTCTTGCAATATCAAATCTTTTTGTTTTTAATAATAATCCTTCAAATGCTATTAAACTATCTCTTCCCCAATCTAAAAACCACGGATATCCTGCTAAAATAGTATGTAATCCGAATGAAGGTCTATATGCTACAAAACTATCTGCTGCTATTATTAATAAACTTATAATTCCATTTTTTTCATCTATTTCTTTCTGTTTTTTACTGTCTTCAACTACAGTATCATCTAATAGTTTAGAATTCTTAATTAATTTATTTAATCTTACTTTTTCATTTTTTATTAGCTTTTTTGCATCTATTTCTTCAATATTTTCTTCCATAGAAAAAACAAATGAAATTTCTTTTGTTTCTTTAGCTTCCATTTCTATTTCATAACTACCAGGTACAGAATGATCTTCTTCAGGATAAAATCCTCTTTTCTGTTCTTCTATATAAAACATATTTTTAAATATGTTTTTTTCATATTGTATATATTTACCTTGTGTACATGTCATATATAAAGGATATCTAGATTGTCCATCTACTACTATTTTTACCTTGTTATTTTTTATTGTCTGTCTAATATTAAAATTATAATTAGTACTCATAGTGTGAAAGTCTCTAAAATTTATAATTGGTGTTAGCTTTAATTTTATCTTATCATTTGCATTCTTTACTTTATATAAAATTACTAATGTATTTTTCCCATATTCCATAGCTATTGTTTTCTCTACAACTATGTCACCAATTTTATATGTAAATTTAGGTAAATATTCTTTTTCAAATTTCACTAAGTTTTTATATCCATCTGATATAAATCTTTCGCATACATTAGTATATAGAATTTCTTCTTTACCATTTATTTCTATACTTTCATCTACTTTTGATAGCATTAAGAATCTTCTCGCTGGCGGAGTAAGTGGTGCTATTAATAACCCATGATATTTTCTTGTATTAGCCCCTATAATTGTTGAGGATGCAAATCCACCTATTCCATTTGCTATTAGCCACTCTTTACTTAATCCATCTTCTAGAGAAATTTTATCTTTTGTTATTTTCATCTTTTCCTCCATATTCACTTGTTTATTTCATATTAA
>CALXZQ010000023.1 GCA_944393275.1 uncultured Clostridia bacterium | reverse complement strand
AGAAATAATATGGAAAAGTATATTTCAATGTGTAGCAATGAAAATCTTACAAGAGAAGAATTCTTGCCTGTATGGGATGAATTTAAAAAGGATCTAAATTCTGGAAAAATAAGAGTAGCAGCTAAAGAAAATGGAGAATGGGTAGTAAATAAATGGGTAAAACAATTTATTCTATTAGGGTTTAAATTTGGTAAAGTAATTCAATTTGAAGATGGAACAATAGATAAGGATACAATGGGAGAAAGAAAAATTAAACTAGAGGAAGGTGCAAGAAAAGTATCTCCAACTGTATCTGTAAGAGATGGCGTATATATAGGGAAAGGAGTTACTTTTATGCCTCCTTGTTATGCAAATATTGGAGCATATATAGATGAGGGCTCTATGGTAGACTCTTCAGTAACAGTAGGATCATGCGCACAAATAGGTAAAAATGTTCACATAGGAGCAGGAGTTATAGTCGGAGGAGTATTAGAACCAGTTGGAGCATATCCTGTAATTATAGAAGACAATGTATTTATAGGAGCAGGATCACAAGTAACAGAAGGTACTATTGTAAAAAAAGGTGCAGTTATAGGAGCAGGTGTTACAATTACTGGAAGCACACCAATATATGATAATGTGAATGGAGTTATTATAACACCAAATGATAAGGGACAAATAGTAGTTCCAGAAGAAGCTGTAGTAATACCAGGAACAAGAAACTTGAAATCTAATTTTGAAGGAATAGAACTTTCAAAATCAGTACCTATAATAATAAAATATGGAAGCAAAGTAGTGTTAGAAGATTTACTACGTCCATAATTTTAATTTTAGAGGTGAAGTATAATGGCAAATGTAAATGAAGCATTTTTAAAACTAAAAAATGATTACTTGTTTTCTACAATATTGGAAAAGAAAAATGAATTCTTGTCTAAAAATCCAAAGAAAAAAGTAATAAGTCTAGGAGTGGGAGATGTTACACTTCCGTTAGTGCCTTCTGTAATAGATGCAATGCATAAAGCAACAGAAGAAATGGCGAAGAAAGAAACTTTCCAAGGATATGGATTAGTACAAGGATATGATTTCTTAATAGAAAAAATTATTAAATATGAGTATGAAAAAAGAGGAGTCTCAATAGATAAAAGTGAAGTATTTGTAGCTGCAGGGTCAAAAGGAGACTTGTCAGGAATCGCAGAACTTTTTTCAAAAGATAGTATAGTTGCACTAATGGATCCAGTTTATCCAGCATATAGAGATACAAATATTATGTTAGGAAGAGATAATATAAAATATTTGGAAACAAATGCAGAAAATGGATTTATTCCTGAAATACCACATGAACATATGGATATTATATATTTATGCTCACCAAATAATCCAACAGGTACAGTATTAAATAAAGAAGAGTTAACCAAATGGGTAGAATATGCAAGAGAGAATAACTCAGTTATATTATATGACTCGGTATATGAAGCATTTATAACAGGAGATAAAATACCTCATAGTATATATGAAATAGATCATGCCAAAGAGGTAGCAATAGAATTTAGAAGCTATTCAAAATTGGCAGGTTTTACAGGAGTTAGATGTTCCTTTGTAGTAATACCAAACGAACTAAATGTTTATACCAAAGACAAAAATAAAATACAATTAAACAAATTATGGTTTAGAAGGCAGAGCACCAAATTTGGAGCTGCAGCGTATATAACACAAAAAGCTGCAGAAGCAATTTATACAGAAAAAGGACAAAAAGAAATATATGAGAATATAAAATATTATAAAGAAAATGCTAAATATATGAAACAAGAACTAGAAAAAATAGGATTTACAATATATGGAGGAGAACATTCACCATATTTATGGCTTAAAACACCAAATAATATGAAATCTTGGGATTTTTTTGATAAATTATTAAATGAGGCAGCAGTTTTAGGAACACCAGGAGTAGGATTCGGAAAATGTGGAGAAGGATATTTTAGATTAACAGCATTTTCAAGCAAAGAAGATACAAAAGAAGCCGTATATAGAATAGTAAACCTAAACTTTAAATAATTTTATTAACTACAAAAGAATTGATATTATAAATTATTAATAAATAACTCAGAATTAATGAATTAGGGACAGTAACGAATAGATGAATAAAAAGAAAGGAAATAAAACATGAATATTGAACAAGAAGTTCTAGGATTAAAAGGACAAATGCAAAAAGATAAAGAATATTTATGGAATAATCCAGAACCAGGATTAAAAGAAATAAAAACATCTACATATATAAAAGAACGTTTAAAAGAAATTGGATATACTGATATTCAAGATAATATCTTTGCAACAGGATTAATGGCTACTTTAAAAGGCAAGGAAGAAGGAGAATGTATACTTTTTAGAAGTGATATGGATGCAGTAATATTAGATGATGCAGGAAAAGTAAAACATAGTTGTGGTCATGATGCACATATGACAATTTTGTTATCACTTGCTAAATTACTTATAGATAATAAAGAAAAAATAAAAGGAACTGTAAAACTTCTATTCCAACCTGATGAAGAAGGTAGTGGTGGAGCAAGACAAATGATACAAAAAGGTGTATTAGAAAATCCTAAAGTAGATAAAGCATTTGCAATTCATGTTTGGAGCGAATTAAAAGAAGGAACAATAGGCATTAATGAAGGTCCTGTGATGGCATCAACAGATCCATTTAAAATAACGATACATGGGAAAGGTGGACATGCAGCATTACCAGAAAAATGTGTTGATACAATATATATTGCAAATCTAGTTGGAAAAATGATTAAAGAAATGTCAAGAATAGATGTTACTAACCCAGAAGAAAAAATAGTTACAGGGATAACAGAGATAACGACCGGAAAAAATAATAATAATGTAATACCTGATGAAGCGCATTTAAAAGGAATATGTAGAACTTTTAATAATAACATAAGAGCAAGAATAAAAGAAGAACTAAAGAATAACACAGAAAGCATTGCTAAAAAGATTGGAGGAAGAGCAGACTTTGAATTTGTAGGAAGTTATCCTGCAACGATCAATTCCAAAGAAATAGCAAAAGAAATAAAAGAAATAGCATTAAAAATTACAGATAGCATAGACACAGAATATAAAACAATGTGCTCAGAAGATTTTTCATATTTCTTAGAAAAGGTACCAGGAGCAATGATACTTGTAGGATGTGGAAACGAAGAGTATTATCCTCAACATAGTGAAAACTTTACTTGTGGGATAAATCCAATTTTAATAGGAACCCAAATTTTTTATGAAATCATAAAAAAATATTTGATGTAAAAGGGTGTGAATATAATGAATATTGAAGATATAAGCAAAGAATTTGAAATAGAATTTGCAATTGAAAAACTTGCCCAAGAAATGAGAAGAAAACTAGATCAATACAGAGAAACGAAGGATAAGGAAATCCAAAAAGAGATAATGAAGTTATTAGAAGACAGAGAAAAAATATATAGTAATGATAATGAAGTGATAAAAAAATATTTAGAAAAGAAATAGGTGGTAAATATGTCATACAATATAGAAGAGCTATCTAAAATATATAGTGTATCAGGACAAAGATTTGAAGATTATAAAAAAGAAGCATTATTGACGATTACTTCTGGGAAAAAACCAGATAAAGAAAAGACATTAATTATTGTTGGTGGACAATCTGGTTCGGGAAAATCAAGAGTCATTCCATTGGCAAAAGAAGAATTACATAACAATGTAGTAATAGTAGACTTTGATGAATTAAGAGCATTACACCCTAATTATGAAGATGTAAACAATAATTATTCAGAAGTAGCACATAGAATATTACATCCAGATACAGAAAGAGTAAAAAATGAAGTTCTTAAAGAAGTAATAAGACAAGGACTAAATGTAATATATGAAGGTGCACTAAGAAATACTCAGGGATTTCTAGATTTTGCAAAAGATTTTAGAGAAGCAGGATATAAAATAAAAATGTATATAATGGCGGTTCCAAAATTAGAAAGTTATGGCTCTACATTTACTAGATATGCTTTGGCTCATATAAATAATACTCAACCTAGATGGGTTGAAAAATCTGCTCATGATGGATCATACGAAGGAGTACCTAAAACTGTAAAAGCATTTATTGAAGCAGGAATGGTAGATGACATTCATGTATTTGTTAGAGATAAGGAAAGACCAAGAAGAATATATACAACAGAAGGAAAACAATTTGAAGACCCATTAACAGCAATAGAATATGGAAGAGTATCAGGCAGAAGACAAGCTATTATAGATTTTGGTATGAAATATCAAACCACAAGACATATTTTATCAGAGAAAGAACCAGATAAGGTCGACAAACTAGAAGATTGGTTACTTCTATATGAACAAGAATTAAGAGACCTTCAAAAACTTAATTTTCAAGGTAATGAGAAAGAATAAAGTAAAAGAGGTAAAAAATTGAAAAGATTAGTTATTATTGATGGAAATAGCATAATGAATAGAGCCTTCTATGGAATAATGAGCAGTAAAATGTTAATGACAGATGATGGCACATATACAAACGCAGTATATGGATTTTTAGCTATAATGTTTAAGATTATAGATGACTTAAATCCAGATTATATGGCAGTAGCATTTGATTTGAAAGCTCCAACAGCAAGGCATAAAGCATATGATGGATATAAAGCAAATAGAAAAGGAATGCCAAATGAATTAGCAGTGCAAATGCCTATTATAAAAGAAATTCTAAATTCAATGAATATAACTGTAATAGAAAAAGAAGGATATGAAGCGGATGATATTTTAGGTACATTATCTGTAAAAGGAGAAAAAGAAGGAATAGATGTAACAATTCTATCAGGAGATAGAGATACATTTCAACTAGCAACAAATAAAGTAACTATTAGGATTCCAAGAACAAAAATGGGAAAAACTGAAATTGAGGACTTCAATCAAGATAAAATAGAAGAAATTTACGGAATAGAGCCTAAACAATTAATAGAAGTAAAAGCATTACAAGGAGATAGCTCAGATAATATTCCAGGAGTTCCAGGAATAGGAGAAAAAACTGCTTTAAGTATTATCCAAAAATATCAAACAGTAGAAAATTTATATGATAAATTAGATAAAAACGAAACAGAATTAAAAGGAAAAGTGAAAGAAAATCTAGAAAAAAATAAAGATTTAGCAGTAATGTCCAAATTTTTAGGAACTATTAATTTAGAAGTACCTTTAGATGTAAATATAGAAGAATTAAAACTTAAAGAATGGAATCAGCAAAAAACTTTTGATATCTTTAAAAAATTAAAATTTAATAGATATATCGAAAGATTTAATTTAAAAGGAACAAATAGTGAAGAAAAAACTCCAGAAAACAATTTATTTGAAATAGAAGAAGTTAATTTAAATTTAATAAAAGATATATTAAAGCAAAATAAAAAATTGTTCTATTATTTGGTAACAAAAAATTCACAAAACGACAATATAATAGACAAATCAATAGAATATATAAGTATATATAATGAAAATAAAGTGTATTATATAAAAATAGATGAAAATAATATAATGGACTTAAAAGAACTTTTCGAAGATTCAAATATAGAAAAATATGGTTATAAAACTTCTGAAAACTATATATTATTTAAGCAAATGGGAATTAATTTAAACAATTTAGTATATGATGCAGAAATTGCGATGTATGATATTGACCCAACAGATAGTAAACATAGTTTAGAAGATGCAGCTAGTAAGTATCTAAATATAGATATTTCACAGTACATTAAGCAATTAGGAATAAGAGAAAAAGATCAACAAATAAATTTATTTGAGCAAAATGAAAATGAAAGTGATAAATATGATGAAACATTGGCATGTATATATGCTTATATAATATATAGGTTATCAGTAATTACACTAGAATCTTTAGAAAAAGATAATGAATTAAAGCTATTTAAAAATATTGAGATGCCATTAGTAGAAGTATTAGCAGAAATGCAATATAATGGAATGTATGTAGATAAAAAAGAACTAGAGCTTTTCGGAAAAGAACTTAAAGAAAAAATTGAAAACTTAAAAAATGAAATATATGAATTAAGTGGAGAAGAATTTAATATAAATTCACCAAAACAACTTGGAGAGTTATTATTTGAAAAGTTAAAACTACCAGTATATAAGAAAACAAAAAGTGGATATTCTACTGATGTAGATGTATTAGAAAAACTAAGACCAGCACATCCAATTATTGAAAAAATATTAGAATATAGAACACTTGCAAAATTGAATTCTACTTATGTAGAGGGGTTAATACAATACATTAATAAAAAAACAAAAAGAATCCATTCATATTTCCATCAAACGATAACAGCAACAGGAAGAATAAGCTCAACAGAGCCAAATCTTCAAAATATTCCAACCAGAATAGAGTTAGGGAAAAGATTAAGAAAAGTGTTTAAACCAAAATCAGGATTTGTTTTTATAGATGCGGACTATTCTCAAATAGAATTAAGAGTTTTAGCACATATTTCAGAAGATGAGAATATGATTCAAGCATTTTTAAATAATGAAGATATTCATAAACAAGCGGCATCAAAGGTATTTAATGTGCCAATAGAAGAAGTAACAAAAGAACAAAGATCACAAGCAAAGGCAGTAAACTTTGGAATAGTTTATGGAATTTCAGATTTTGGATTAGCAGAGCAATTAGGAGTTTCAAGAAAACTTGCAAAAACATATATTGAACAATATTTGGAAAAATACAAAGGTATACAAAAGTTTATGAATAATATTGTAGAAAAAGCCAAAGAACAGGGCTATGTAGAAACACTTTTTAATAGAAGAAGATATATACCAGAATTGAAATCTAATAGCTATGTTGTAAGGCAATTTGGAGCAAGAGTAGCAATGAATACTCCAATTCAAGGAACAGCAGCAGATATAATGAAGATAGCAATGATTACAGCATATAATAAATTGAAAAATAGAAAATTAGAATCAAAGATAGTTCTACAAGTACATGATGAATTGCTTATAGAAGCAAAAATAGAAGAAAAAGAAGAAGTAGAAAAAATATTAAAAGAATCAATGGAAGGTGCAATAAAATTAAAAGTACCATTAATTGCTGAAACAAGTATAGCTGATAATTGGTATGATGCAAAATAATAAAGGAGAGAAGAAGATTGCAGTCTAAACAAAAGAAAAAAATATTCTTTTTAGTAATTATTTGTATATTAGTTATATTGATTTTAATATTTCCCTATATTAAAAATAAAATAATGTATATAATATATCCAATAGAGTATGACGAATATGTATATAAATATGCATCAGAGTATAATGTAGATCCATTGCTAATATTTGCAATAATAAAAGCTGAAAGTAATTTTAATTCAAAAGTTGTTTCAAAAAGTAACGCTATAGGTTTAATGCAACTAATGGATAAAACCGCAGAAGATACAGCAAGAAAATTGCAAATTGAATATAATTCAAAAGAAGATTTATATAATGAAGAAAAAAATATAATGTTAGGGACAAAATATTTTTCTACATTATATGAAAAATATCAGAACACCACAATAGCACTTACAGCATATAATGCGGGAAGCGGAAATGTAGATAAATGGATTGAAACAGGAGTATTAGAAAAAGATGGCTCAAACCCAGAAAATATACCGTTTAAAGAAACAAATAACTATGTAAGAAAAATACTAAGAGACTATAAAATATACAAAGAATTATATAATTAGAGTTGTTAAACTTAAAAAATTAATATATAATAAAGAAAAAATATAGAAAGGAAGAAATAATATGGCAGTTTTGGTACCAGGAGGAGCTGGATATATAGGAAGTCACACGGTTGTTGAATTATTAAATGTAGGGAAAGATGTTATCATAATAGATAATTTTTCTAATAGTAAACCAGAAACACTAGATAATATTAGAAAGATTACAGGAAAAGATTTTAAATTCTATGAAATGGATTATGCAGATAGAGAAAAATTAGAAAAAGTCTTTGAAGAAAATAAAATAGAAGCAGTATTAAACTTTGCATCACTTAAAGCTGTTGGAGAATCAGTAAAAATGCCAATAGATTATTATATAAATAATGTTTCAGGGGTATTAGTACTTTTAGATGTAATGAAAAAATACAATGTAAAAAAATTTGTATTTAGTTCTTCTGCAACAGTTTATGGGGAAGAAAACCCTATTCCATATTTAGAAAGTATGCCTACAGGAGTTGCAACAAATCCTTATGGAACTACAAAAATATTTATAGAGCAAATATTAAAAGATATTTATGTATCAGATAATGAATGGGATATAGCAATATTAAGATATTTTAATCCAATAGGATCACATGAAAGTGGACTTTTAGGAGAAGATCCTAAAGGTATTCCTACAAATCTAATGCCTTATATAGTAAGAGTAGCTTGTGGACAACTAGAAAAATTATATGTCTTTGGAGATGATTATGAAACACCAGATGGAACAGGTATAAGAGATTTTATACATGTTGTTGATTTAGCAAAAGGACATATTAAAGCTCTAGATAAATTAGAAAAAGAAGGAAATGGAATATTTATATATAATCTAGGTACAGGAAAAGGATATAGTGTATTGGAATTAGTCAATACTTTTATGGAAACAACTGGACAAAAAGTACCATACGAAATAATTGGAAGAAGACCAGGAGATATAGCAGTAAGTTATGCAAATGTTGATAAAGCAAAAGAGGAGCTTGGCTGGGTGGCAGAGAAAGATTTAAAAGAAATGTGTCAAGATTCTTGGAACTATATAGTAAAAAGTAAATAGGAGAGGCAGATGATTGTAGCGTTATTTATACTAGCGTTAATATTATTAATATTAACGCTAGTTTTAACAAGTAAGGACAGAACTAATTATATAAACGGAATACTTTTAACCTTTTCTATAATATTATTTATCCTACCAATTTATATGCAGGTAAATAATATTGAATTATCAAGTGCAATAGTGTATTTAGTAAAAGATATATCTAAATATATCACATATGTTATTGCGATTTTGTTTATGTATAATGGAGTTTATAATAGTTTTACCAAAAAGAAGGTAAGAAAGAATAATATAACAGACTTATTATCTTTTCTCGCAGGGATAACATTTATAATGATAATAATATTGACAGATATAAGACAGGAAAAAATATTCTTTTGGATTGATGTCTTAATATTTTATATAGATATTATGTTTATAAGTTATTTACTAAATAGCTTAATATATAGAGTTACTACCAGAGAGGGAAAATATGATATTATAATAATTTTAGGAGCAGGATTAGTAGAAGGAATAAGACCTAGTAGAACATTAAATAAAAGATTAAATAAGGCAATAGAATTATTTAATATTAATCCAGAAGCCATTATTATAGCATCTGGAGGCAAAGGTAGTAATGAAAAAATCTCAGAAGCAGAAGCAATGAAA
Organism: uncultured Clostridia bacterium; assembly: GCA_944393275.1. Classification (GTDB taxonomy): domain Bacteria; phylum Bacillota; class Clostridia; order TANB77; family CAG-508; genus Merdicola. Next base: position 4,405 of record CALXZQ010000023.1, on the reverse strand, counting down.
ATATACTTAATAGAAAAAGGTATTCCAGAACAAAGCATTATATTAGAAGATAAATCTACAAATACGTATGAAAATTTAATGTTTTCTAAAGAAAAGATTAAAGATATTAAAAAGAAAGATCCCCAAATAGCTGTTGTTAGTAGCGATTTTCATATATATAGGGCAGTGAATTATTCAAAACTTTCTAAATTAAAAGTAACTGGAATAGGATCAAAAACAGTATTTTACTATAGACCAGCAGCATTTATAAGAGAATTTGCTGCAATGTTTGTAAAACAAAAATATTGGATCGTTTTTTATCTAATATTAGTAATATTTATATATACAATAATTTAAACAGAAAGAAGGTAAAAAAATGCTAAGAATACTAAAAAACTTAAAAAAAACTTGGGTATCATTGCTTGTGATAATAATATTATTGTGTGTTCAAGCATCAACAGATTTAACATTACCTGATTATACATCTAAGATTGTAAACGTAGGAATACAACAAGGGGGAATAGAAACTGAATCTCCTGAAGCAATAAGAGAAAGTCAAATGGAAAAAATATTATTGCTTTCAGATGATAAAGAAGAAATTTTAAATTCATATACATTGATATCAAAAGATACTTTAAGCAAAGAAGAATATGAGGAGAAAGTAGAAATATATCCTGAACTGGCTAATCAAAATATATATCTAAAAAAAGAAGGACTATCTAAAAAGCAAGAAGAAGATTTAGATTCTAGTATGGGAAAATTAATGGCTATTACATATGCTTTATCTAGTAATGAAGGTATGACCGAAGCTCAAGGACAAATGATGAACCTAGATACAATGAAAAAGGCAATGGAAGAAAAGCTATCTCAAATGTCTGACAGTATAATTACCCAATCTGCAATAGCAGCTGTAAAAGAAGAGTATAAAAATATAGGAATGGATACAGATAAAATCCAATCTAATTACATAGCAAAAACAGGTCTACAAATGGTTGGTATAGCATCTATAACACTTACAGCAGCAGTACTTATTATGCTATTATCTTCAAGAGTAGCAGCAGCTTTAGGAAAAACATTAAGAGAGAAAGTATTTGAAAAAGTTCTTTCATTTTCTATAAAAGAATTTAATGAATTTTCTACAGCCTCATTAATAACAAGAACAACAAATGATGTACAACAAATCCAAATGCTACTAACAATGTTATTTAGAGTTGTTGTATATGCACCAATTATAGGTATTGGAGGATTCCTAAGAGTACTTCGAAATGGTAATACATCAATGGCATGGATAATTGGCCTAGCAATAGTATGTATATTATTTATTGTTATAACTTTGTTCATTATATCTATGCCAAAATTCCAAAAACTACAAAAACTTATAGATAAATTGAATTTAGTATCAAGAGAAATATTAACAGGTCTTCCAGTAATAAGAGCATTTAATACTGAAAGAAGAGAAGAAGAAAGATTCCAAGAATCTAATAAAGACCTTATGAAAGCAAACATATTTGTAAATAGAGCAATGAGTATAATGATGCCTGCAATAATGTTTGTTATGAATGGAATAATGTTATTAATCATATGGACAGGAGGTCATTCAGTTGACCAAGGAATTATGCAGGTTGGAGATATGATGGCATTTATACAATATACAATGCAAATAGTTATGAGTTTCTTAATGATATCTATCATATCTATAATGTTACCAAGAGCACAAGTTTCAGCTAAACGTATAATGGAAGTAATAGAAAGTAATCCTTCTATAAAAGACAGTGAAAACTTAAAAACAATTGATGAAAGTAAAAAAGGATATGTTGAATTTAGAGATGTATCATTTAGATATCCTGATGCAGATAAGGAAATGATAGAAGATATTACCTTTACAGCAGAACCAGGGAAAACTACTGCAATAATTGGAAGTACAGGTGCTGGAAAATCTACAATAGTAAATTTAATTCCTAGATTCTATGATGTTACAGGAGGAGAATTATTAATAGATGGAGTAAATGTAAAAGATCTAGCACAAAAAGATTTAAGAAGTAGAATAGGTTTTGTTCCACAAAGAGGTGTATTATTCTTTGGAACAATAGAATCAAATATAAAATATGGAAATCCTGACCTATCAGATGAAAAGATGATAGAAGCAGCAAGAATAGCACAAGCTACAGAATTTATTGAATCAAAGCCTAAAAAATATAAAGAAGAGATTGCTCAAGGTGGAAGCAATGTCTCAGGAGGACAAAAACAAAGATTATCAATTGCTAGAGCCATTGCCAAAGATCCGGAAATATTTGTATTTGACGATAGTTTTTCAGCATTAGATCTAAAGACAGATAGAAATTTAAGAGAAGCACTAAAAGAAAAAACAGCAAATAAAACTGTAATTATAGTAGCACAAAGAATAAGTACTATATTAAATGCTGATCAGATAATAGTTCTTGATGAAGGAAAAATAGTAGGTAAAGGAACACATAAAGAACTTATGGAAAATTGTGAAACATATAGACAAATTGCTTTATCTCAATTGTCAGAAGATGAATTGAATAACTAAAAGAAAGGAGAGAAAGACATGCCAGGACCAATGGGAAACGGTAGACCTGATGGAAGAGTTCAAGTAGCTAAAGCGAAAGATTTTAAAGGAACTACCAAAAAATTAATAAAAAATTATTTATCTAAATATAAACTAGCATTAATAATTGTAATATTGTTTACAATAGGAAGTACAGTTTTTTCAATTGTTGGACCTAAAATACTTGGAAATGCAACAACAGAAATTTTTAATGGAATAGTAAGCAAATTATCTGGTGGAGCAGGTATAGATTTTGGTAAAATAGCACAAATATTATTGAGCCTATTAGTATTATATATAATAAGTGCAGTATTCTCATTAATACAAGGATTTACAATGACTAGTATAGCTCAGAAATTAACGTTTAAAATAAGAAATGACTTAATAGGAAAAATAAGTAAATTGCCTATGAAATACTTTGATAAAAGAACAAATGGAGAAGTTTTATCTGTAATAACAAACGATATAGATACCTTATCACAAAACTTAAATCAAAGTATAACACAAATCATATCATCAATTTTTACAATAGTAGGAATATTAATTATGATGTTTTCAATAAGTTGGGAAATGACATTAGTATCTCTAATTATATTACCAACTGCTACAGTGGTTGTAAGAATCATAGTAGGAAAATCTCAGAAGTACTTTAAGAAACAACAAGAATATTTAGGACATGTAAATGGTCAAGTTGAAGAAATCTATGGAGGACATACAATTGTAAAAGCATTTAATGGAGAAGATAAGGCTATAGAAAATTTCTCAAAAGCAAATAAAGTATTATATAGTTCTGCTTGGAGATCTCAATTTTTATCAGGGTTAATGCATCCAATAATGAACTTTATAGCTAATGTTGGATATGTTGGAGTTTCAATATTAGGTGGATACCTAGCAATACAAGGGAAAATTACCGTAGGAAATATACAATCATTTATCCAATATAATAGACAATTTACACAGCCAATAGGACAAATAGCTCAAGTTTCTAGCATGATACAAGCCATGATTGCTGCTGCAGAAAGAGTATTCGAATTCTTAGAAGAAGCAGAAGAAACTAAAGATACTGAAAATCCAGTAAGTACAGAAAATATAAAAGGAAATGTAAAATTCCAACATGTAAATTTTGGATATGATCCAGAAAAAACAATAATAAATGATTTTTCAGCAGATATAAAAGAAGGTCAAAAAATAGCAATAGTTGGACCTACAGGTGCAGGAAAAACGACAATGGTAAAACTACTTATGAGATTCTATGATGTAAATAGTGGGGCTATATTATTAGATGGACATAATATAAAAGATTTTAAAAGAGGAGATTTAAGAAGAATATTTGGTATGGTTCTTCAAGATACTTGGTTATTTAGTGGAACAGTAAAAGATAATATAAAATATGGAAAACCAGATGCCACAGATAGCGAAGTTGTAGAAGCAGCAAAATCAGCCCATGTGCACCATTTCATTAAAACATTGCCAAATGGATATAATGCTATTTTAAATGAAGAAACAAGCAATGTATCAGCTGGTCAAAAACAATTATTAACAATTGCAAGGGTTATTTTAGCAGATCCTAAGATTCTAATATTAGATGAGGCAACAAGTTCAATAGATACAAGAACAGAAGAACAAATTCAATCTGCAATGGATAACTTAATGAAAGGTAGAACCAGCTTTATAATAGCTCATAGATTATCTACAATAAAGAATGCTGATTTAATACTAGTAATGAATCATGGCGATATTGTAGAGCAAGGAACACATGATGAATTACTTAAAAAAGGTGGATTCTATGCTGGACTATATAATAGTCAATTTGAGGAGTGTAATGATGAAGTGGGGTAAAATCTAATAGAAATATAT
>CALXZQ010000022.1 GCA_944393275.1 uncultured Clostridia bacterium | reverse complement strand
TTCTTTAATACGATAGATGAACCTTCTACATAAATTTCTAGTGCATCTTTTTCCTCTAAACCAAGCTTCTTTCTTAGTTCTATAGGTAAAACTATTCTTCCTAATTCATCTAATCTTCTTACTATTCCTGTTGACTTTTTCATTTTTCCTCCTCTTTGACATTCTTTAAGAAATATGTTAATATAATTAAAGAATGAATTTATTTATATTATTCAATTTGTTCAGAACTAGTGTGTTTAGCTGATGCCTAGTTCTTTTTTTATTTTATTTAAAGTTTCTCTATATGTTTCTTTGTTTGTATCTGCGTTTTTTATTATGTCTAATATATTTTTTCTTTCACTTAAAACTCTTTTTATTATGTCAGTATTTTCATTAATAATTTCAGTACTTTCTCTTAATAAATTTAAAAATTTATCTATTAATTTTTGTTGCTCTTCAAGAGTTTTTAAATATGTTTTTGATATATACCCAATTATAGATATTGTAAAAAATACATATATTGCTGCTATTACTATTATAAATAATGTTAATTCCATTTCTTCTCACCCCCCTATCTCATAATTCCATAAAGTATTAATGTTACATATATTGTTGTTAATGCTATTGCTTGTCCTATTTCATATAACTTTTTCATTCGTATCATATTCTCCTTTCAAAAATTGTATATTATCTAAATCTGTTAAGTCTTTCCCCTCGTTTTTTTCTAAAAATTCCAATAAGCTTGTTTTTCTTATCTTATAATTGCCTAATTTTAATGCTGGTAATAGTCCCTTTTTTATCAATTTATAGACATATGAGACATTTGTCTTTAGGATTTTTGCCGTTTCTGCTACTGTGTATAAAATATCTTCCAATTTTCCACCTTCTTTCTATTGCATTGTTATTTACTATAAGTAAAGTTTTATGGTAAAAAAATTTCATCTATACTTGTTTTAGGGAATTTCTTTTTAAATCTTTCTAACACTTCAAAACTTGGATTTCTATATCCTAATTCAATGTACTGATATTGAATCAATGATATTTCTAATATATTACTCATTTCTATTTGCGTTAATTTTTGCTTTTTTCTAAAGTCTTTTAATCTTTCCCTTTTCATTATTACTGTCAATATTTCTCCTCCTTTCTTTACTTTCTGTAAAGATTATAACTTTACTTTTAGTTAATGTCAATACTTTTAGTAAAATTGTTTTTCATCTCTCTCATATTTCGCTTGACTCTAAGTAAAAAACTTTTCAAAAAAATCTTGAATATTTACTCTTAGTATGGTAATATATTAATAATGAAATTAAGAGGTGTATTATGAATAGAATAAAGTTATTAAGAGAGGAATTAGGAATGACACAAAAAGATTTGTCTATTAAGTTAGATTTAACCGAAGGTAGTATTTCTTTGTACGAAAAAGAAGATAGAAAACCTAGTTTAGAAGTTCTGGTAAAACTTTCTGAAATCTTTAATTGTAGTATAGATTATATCTTAGGAAAATCAGACATTCGTAATCCTGAGGAATTAAAAAATATACAATTTGCTAATGCTGGTGGACTTGATACTAATGGATTAGATGAAGATGATTTAGAAGAGTTGCAAAGGCAAATTGATTATATAAAAAAAATGAAAGGTAATAAGTAAAATAACCTACAAAGAGTTGATGCCAAAATATTTTTTGTAGAGGTTAAAATGGAACTAATTGATTTAGAAAAAATCGCAGAAAGAGAAAAAATAAATATTGTAAATTGTAAGATGAAAAAATATAAAGCAAGAATTATCAATTATGATAACTCTTGTATTTTCATGGATTATTCTAAAGTTAAAACTTATACTGAAGAAAAATGTTTACTAGCTGAGGAATTAGGGCATTATTATTACGACGCTTATTATTCTTTATCCGCTTCTAAAGGATTAATTGATAAGCAAGAATACAGATCATTAAAATGGAGAAGTTTAGCCTTAGTGCCACTACAATCAATTTTAAGATGTTTTAAAAAACGGCATATATAATTTATCTGATATTGCAGAAGAATTGAATGTACAATCAAATATGGTTGAATTTGCATATAACTATTATAAAAATAATGGTCAATTATTTACAGAAGAAAAAATGCTAGAATATAGCATTTAATTTTTAATATTTAGAGCAAACGTAAGTTTTAATGGAGGTATTTTATGGGAGAGGTTATTACTCGAAAAAGAGGTTCTAATTGGGAATATCGTATTGAACTAGCAAGGATTAATGGAAAAAGAAATCAAAAGTCAAAAGGTGGTTTCTCTACAAAAAAGGAGGCTTTAGAAGCAGGGACAAAAGCTCTTTCTGAATACAATAATTCTGGTTTATATTTCGTTCCTTCTGAATGTAGCTATTCTGATTATTTAGATTATTGGTTAGAACAATATGCTAAAATCAATTTAGCAGAAACAACTTACCTAAATTATAAGAAAAAAATAAAAATACATATAAAACCTAATTTAGGTGTTTATAAAATTAGCTCATTAAACTCTTCTGTCTTACAAGATTTTATAAATCTAAAGTTTAATGAAGGATATAGTAGAAATACTTTAGGAGTCATAAAAGGAATACTTGACACTTCTTTAGATTATGCTGTTACAGTTCTAAATTTTATAAAAGTTAATCCTATGAACTCCGTTAGACTTCCTCTTAATAGAGCTATCCCTCTTACTCCTACCAGAAAGAAGGAAAGAATAGTTATATCTAATTATACTATAAAAAAAATTTTTGAAAGATTTCCATATGGGCATCCTTCATACACTCCACTCCTTTTAGGTTATACTTGTGGATTAAGATTGGGTGAAGCTTTTGCTATTGATATTGAGAAAGATATCGACTTTGACAATGGTTTTTTAAATATAAATCATCAAGTACAATTTTCAAATAATCATTGGAAATTAGTTAAACCTAAATACAATTCAACTCGCTCTATCAAACTGGATAGTTTTACTTTGTCTCATTTAAAAAAATGTAAAGAAAGACATTTTAAATCTATAACTTTTTATAATGAATACTATAAGCAATTGAAAATAAATAGCAATAATGAATTAAATTATATCGAAGGTACACCTATTCATTTATTATGTACTCGTGATGACGGAACTTATATTCAACCTAGAATTATGCAACATACTAGTAGAGTTATTCATTACAAATTAAATTGTCCTGATTTCGATTATCATTCATTGAGACATACTCATGCAACTAACTTACTAGATGCAGGGGCAAATCCTAAAGATGTACAAATTAGACTTGGACATAAAAATATAGAAACAACTTTACAGATTTATACACACGTTACTGAAAAAATGCAAAATACAACAATTGAGATTTTAGAAAATTCTAACATATTCAACAAATAAATATTGCCCACACATATTGGTGGGCAATATTTTCTTGGTGGGCAAAATGTGGGCAGTGGGCAAAATTTTGTGATATTTACCTCACTGCTTAATTTTGTGCATTATCTAATTTTTATTGGTGTTAATACTATTTCATAGCTTCTTCTACAGCTACAGATACGCTAACTGTGGCACCAACCATTGGGTTATTACCCATTCCTATTAATCCCATCATTTCAACGTGAGCTGGAACTGATGATGAACCTGCAAATTGTGCATCTGAGTGCATTCTTCCCATAGTATCTGTCATACCATAAGAAGCTGGTCCTGCTGCCATGTTATCTGGGTGTAGAGTTCTTCCTGTTCCACCACCCGAAGCAACTGAGAAATATTTCTTTCCTGCTTCTAATCTTTCTTTCTTATATGTTCCTGCAACTGGATGTTGGAATCTTGTTGGGTTTGTTGAGTTACCTGTTATAGAAACATCAACATCTTCTTTCCACATTATAGCTACACCTTCTCTAACATCGTTAGCTCCATAACATTTAACTTTACTTCTTTCTCCATCTGAGTAAGCAATTTCTTCTATTACATTTACTTTTCCTGTGAAGAAATCAAAATCTGTTTTAACATATGTAAATCCATTAATTCTAGATATTATTTGTGCTGCATCTTTTCCTAATCCGTTTAATATTACTCTTAAAGGTTCTTTTCTTACCTTATTAGCTGATCTAGCAATTCCTATAGCTCCTTCAGCTGCTGCAAATGATTCATGTCCTGCTAAGAATGCAAAACATTTTGTTTCTTCTGATAATAGCATAGAAGCTAGATTTCCATGTCCTAATCCAACTTTTCTATCATCTGCAACTGAACCTGGTATACAGAAAGCTTGTAATCCTTCTCCAATTGCTTTAGCTGCATCTGCTGCTTTTGTACATCCTTTTTTAATAGCTATAGCTGCTCCTAAAGTATATGCCCAGGCTGCATTCTCAAAACAAATTGGTTGAATTCCTTTTACTATTTCATAAGGATTAAATCCTTTGTCTGTACATATTTTTAACGCATCTTCAAAATCTTTTATTCCGTATTTTTCCATTACTGGTTTAATTTGATCTATTCTTCTTTCATAACTTTCGAATGTTACTGCCATGATTTTACCTCCTAATTAATCTTTAATTTTTCTTACCACCATGTTTATATGGTCTTGTCTTGTTATATTCCATTTTTTCAAGTATTATTTTTTCCAAATCAATATTATTTCCACCACAGAAATCAAATATTCTTATTATTTCATCTGCTAGTTCTGATGGTATACCACAAGGCTTTCCATCTTCTTCATAATATGTTTCATTGATTTTTCTTCCGTGTCTATATTCCTCAAATGCTTCTGATAATTCAGTATGCATAAGAGCTATAATTTCTCCAAAATTTCTATCTTCTTTCCAAAATCCATGATTTACTGAATTTTGATATGCTTTTTTACATAAATCATTTATCATACAATTACTCTTTTCTTGGATCTATTTTTTTAACAGCTTCATCAAATCTTCCATATTTTCCTGAAGCTTTTTCAATTGCTTCCATTGGTTCTATTCCAGCTTTTATGTTGTCCATCATTTTTCCTAAATTTACATATTTATATCCAATAATTTGATCATCTTTATCTAGACCAATTTCTACTATGTATCCTTCAGCTAACTCTAGATATCTTGGTCCTTTTAATAAGCTTGAATATATTGTTCCAACTTGGCTTCTATGTCCTTTTCCTAAATCTTCAAGTCCTGCTCCTATTGGAAGTCCTCCTTCTGAGAATGCTGATTGAGATCTACCATATACTATTTGTAAGAAAATTTCTCTCATAGCAGTATTTATAGCATCACAAACTAAATCTGTATTTAATGCTTCTAATATTGTTTTTCCAACTAATATTTCTCCTGCCATAGCAGCTGAATGTGTCATTCCTGAACATCCTATTGTTTCAACCAAAGCTTCTTGAATAATTCCTTCTTTAACATTTAATGTTAATTTACAAGCTCCTTGTTGTGGTGCACACCATCCTATACCATGTGTAAGTCCTGAAATATCTTTAATTTCTTTAGCTTTAACCCATTTTCCTTCTTCAGGAATTGGTGCTGGTCCATGGTCAACTCCTTTTGCAACTCTGCACATATTTTCTACTTCTTTTGAATAAATCATTTTAATTGCTCCTTTCAAGGTAATATTTATATTATTTTTAATAATAATAACTAATTAATTCTTTTTATCAAAATTTAAAATTTGATTTTTGTATTCTTCACTAGCTCCTCTTATTGTTCTCTCTACTTGCTTCTTAACTGTTTGTTCTAATTTTTCTTTTTCTTCTTCCTCACTTATATATGCTGTTTTCTTTCTTTTTTTGCCCTGATAATCATTTTTTATTTCATAATTAAAGTTAATTGGCTTTTTAGATTTTTCTGCACTTTCTACTAATATTTCTTCATTTTCTCTTTGATAATCTATAACATTATTTTGTTCAATTCTATAAATAGGTTCTACATATATTTCCTTCTTTTCTCTTTTTAAATATGTACTTCTTATATAATCTTCAATTATCATTCTTTCTTTTTTGTTATATGTATTAATACTAGTATTTAAATATACATATCTAAATATAATATGCCTATCATAACTATTATATTTTGAGTTTTTTAAATCTTGAAAACCATATTCAACTTTAAACTTAAAGTTTTCTACTGAAATTATAACATTACTCCAAGCTTTATCACTTACATTTATACATTCTTTTCTAAGCTCTTTTATAATTCCATATAATTCATCTGCAATTTTAAAATATTTTGCTTCATCTATATTGAATTTATTTGGTATTTCATAAACATTAACAGGGTCTTTTTTTAATATTCCTTTGGGGAAATAGTAAAAATACATTTCCCCTGTTTCTAATTTATTCATACCTTCTTCTACTGATGCATAAAGATAAACTCTATCCCATTTCTCCGGTATCATATAGAATAATTTTTTTTGAATTTTTCCATATATTTTCTTAATTCTAGGCGTAGTATACATCATACATTTTTATCCCCCAATATACTATTCCCTTACTAATAAGCTTTCACCTGTCATCTGCTCTGGTTTTTCTAATCCCATTATATCTAGCATTGTTGGTGCTAAATCAGCTAATTTTCCTGATTTCAATTTAACATTTTCCATGCCAACTAACATTAATGGAACTGGGTTTGTTGTGTGAGCTGTATGTGGCTCTCCTGTTTTAGCATCTACCATTTGTTCAGCATTTCCATGATCTGCTGTAATTAATAGAGTTCCATCTTGACTTTCTACTGCTTCTACTACTCTTTGTACACAGCTATCTATAGTTTCTATAGCTTTAACAGCTGCCTCTAAATTTCCAGTATGTCCTACCATATCTGGGTTTGCATAGTTTAAGATTATTACATCATATTTTTTAGAATTTATTGCTTCAACTACTTTATCTGTAACTTCAATAGCACTCATTTCTGGTTTTAAATCATAAGTTTCTACTTTAGGAGATGGTACTAATATTCTATCTTCTCCTTCATATTGTTTTTCTTCTCCTCCATTGAAAAAGAATGTAACATGTGCATATTTTTCAGTTTCAGCTATTCTTAATTGTTTTAAACCATTCTTGCTTATATATTCTCCAAAAGTATTTTCTAATGTTGTTGGTTTAAATGCAATTTTTACATTTGGCATTGTATCATCATATCTTGTAAAGCAAACGAAGTATAAATTCATTTTTTTAGTTTCAAATTCACAAAATTCTTTATCTACCAATGTTCTTGTAATTTCTCTTGCTCTATCTGGTCTAAAGTTAAAGAATATTACGGAATCATTATCAGATATTGTTGCTATAGGTGTATCTCCATTACATATAACTGTTGGTTCTATAAATTCATCAAATATTTCTTTTTGATATGAGCTTTCTATTGCAGCTATTGCTGTTGTTTCTTTTTCTCCAATTCCATTTACCATAGCATCATAGGATTTTTGAATTCTATTCCATCTTTTATCTCTATCCATACTATAGAATCTTCCTGATATGGTAGCAATCTTTCCTATACCCTTTTCTTTCATTTTTTCTTCTAGTTTTAAGATGTAGTTTTCTCCTGATGCTGGTGGAGTATCTCTTCCATCCATAAAGCAGTGTACATACACATCTTCAAAGTCTTTTCTTTTTGCTAATTCTAATATAGCAAATAGATGACGTATATGACTATGAACACCACCATCTGATAATAAGCCCATTATGTGCAATTTAGAATTATTTTTCTTACAATTTTCTATTGCTTCTACTAATTCTGGTATACTAAAAAAATCTCCATCTTCAATTGATTTTGTTATTCTTGTTAGTTCTTGATATACAATTCTTCCTGCACCAATATTTGTATGTCCTACTTCAGAATTTCCCATTTGTCCTTCTGGTAATCCAACATTTAGACCACTGGTATATATTTCAGTAGTAGGGCATGTTTTCATTATTCTATCAATATTAGGTGTATTTGCTATTTCAACTGCATTTCCTTCTTTGTTTGGGTTGTTTCCAAATCCATCTAATATCATTAGCATTGTAAGTTTATCCTTCATTAATTATGACCTTCCTTTTCTAGAATTTTACTTCTATTTATTAAAATTGACAATTTTCGCAAATTCATCTGCTTTTAGGCTGGCTCCTCCAACTAATCCTCCATCAATATCTGATGTTGTAAATAGTTCTTTGGCATTTGATGATTTTACGCTACCGCCATATTGTATTATAACTCTATCTGCTGTATCTTGTCCATAGTCTTTTGCTATTTGGCTCCTTATTTCTTTAATACTATTATTAGCATCTTCTGATGTTGCTGTTTTTCCTGTTCCTATTGCCCAAATTGGTTCATAAGCTACTATTGTATTTTCTACTTGTTCTTTACTTAATCCATCTAATGCTAATTTTGTTTGTGTTGTTATAACCTCAGTAGTCTTTCCAGCTTCTTTTTGTTCTAAGCTTTCTCCTACACATACTATTGGTTTTAATCCATATAAATGAGCTGCTTTAACTTTTTTATTTACAGTCTCATCTGTCTCTGCGAAATACTGTCTTCTTTCTGAGTGTCCTATTATAACATATTCAACTCCTATAGATTTTAGCATCTCTCCTGAGACTTCTCCTGTATAGGCACCATTTTTTTCAAAGTGCATATTTTGTGCTCCTATTTTTATATTCGTATTTTGAGCAATAAGTAATGCATAAAATAAATCTATATATGGCACACATAGAATTACTTCTGCTTCTGAATCTTTTACTAATGGTATTAATTCTTCTATACATCTCATTGCTTCACTTGGTATCATATTCATTTTCCAGTTCCCTGCGATTACTTTTTTTCTCATAGAAAACCTCCTAAATTTAATTATTATATTCTATTTATCTAATAAGCATTCTATTCCTGGTAGAGCTTTTCCCTCTAAGAATTCTAATGATGCTCCACCACCTGTTGAAATATGAGTCATTTTGTCAGCTAGTCCTGCTTTTTCAACAGCTGCTGCAGAATCTCCTCCTCCTATAACTGTTACAGCATCTAGTGTAGCTAATTTTGCAGCTATTTCATTTGTTCCAACAGCAAATTGATCGAATTCAAATAATCCAACTGGTCCATTCCATAAAACTGTTTTTGCACTTTCTAATTCTTTTTTGTACATTTCTATAGTTTCTGGACCAATGTCAAATCCTTCCCATCCATCTGGTATTTCTGTATATTTTACTATTTTGCTTTCTGTATCTTTAGCAAATTCCTTACCAACTTTTGTATCTACTGGCAACATTAACTTAACACCTTTTGTTTTTGCTTTTTCTATTAATTCTAGAGCTAGATCTAATTTGTCTAATTCACATATTGAATTTCCAACATTATATCCTTGTGCTTTGAAGAATGTATATGCCATAGCTCCACCTATCATTAAAGTATCAACTTTTTCTAATAAACTTTCTATTACACCTATTTTGTCAGAAACTTTTTTACCTCCTAGTATTGCAACAAAAGGTCTCTTAGGATTATTTACTGTTTCACCTAAAAACTTTAATTCTTTTTCAATTAAAAATCCACTAACTGCTGGTAAATAATTTGCTATTCCTGCTGTTGAACTATGTGCTCTATGTGCTGTTCCAAATGCATCGTTTACAAATACTTCTGCCAAATCAGCAAGCTCTTTAGCAAGTTCTGGATCATTTTTTTCTTCGCCTTTTTCAAATCTTACATTCTCTAGTAACATTATTTCTTTTTCTTTTAATTCAGAAGCTAATCTCTTTGCATCTTCTCCTACAACATCTTTAGCAAGTTTTACTTCTTGTCCTAATAATCTAGATAATTCAGCTGCTACTGGTGCTAATGAAAATTCTGGCTTTACTTCTCCTTTTGGTCTTCCTAAATGAGAGCATAATATTATTTTGCAGTTTTGTTCTAATAAATATTTTATTGTAGGAAGAGCAGCTACTATTCTTCTATTATCTGTTATTTTTCCATTTTCATCTTGTGGCACATTAAAGTCACATCTTACAATAACTTTTTTACCTTTTAAATCTATATCTCTAACAGTTTTTTTATTCATAATTGTTAATTCCCCCTTAAAAATCAATTGTTCTTTATATAAAGCTAGAGGTTGCAAATACAGCAACCCCTTTGTGTTACATTATAAATTAGTCTTTACTTGCCATATAACAAGCTAAATCTATTAATTTGTTTGAATATCCCCATTCATTATCATACCAAGCTACTAATTTAACGAATGTATCTGTTAATTGAATTCCTGCTGTACTATCAAATATTGATGTATGTGCATCGTGGATAAAGTCTGAAGAAACAACTGGTTCATCAACATATTCAACTATTCCTTTTAATTCTCCTTCTGCTGCCTTCTTAACTGCTGCACATATTTCTTCCATTGTTGTTGGTTTTTCTAAGTTACAAGTTAAATCAACAACTGAAACATCTACTGTAGGTACTCTAAATGACATACCTGTTAGCTTTCCATTTAATTCTGGTATTACTTTTCCAACTGCTTTTGCAGCTCCTGTTGAAGATGGTATTATGTTAGCTGATGCTGCACGTCCACCTCTCCAATCTTTCTTTGAAGCTCCGTCAACTGTTTTTTGTGTAGCTGTTGTAGAGTGAACTGTTGTCATTAATCCGTCTTTAATTCCAAAATTATCATTTATAATTTTAGCAAGTGGTGCTAAACAGTTTGTTGTACAAGATGCATTTGAAACGATATTCATACTTGTATCATATTTATCATTATTAACTCCCATAACAAACATTGGAGCATCTTTTGAAGGTGCACTTATAATAACTTTTTTAGCTCCTGCTTCTAAATGAGCTTGAGCTTTTTCCATTGTTGTGAATACTCCTGAACATTCAAGAACATATTCTACTCCTTCTTTACCCCAAGGAATATTTTTAGGATCCATTTCATTATATACTTTTATTTCTTTTCCATTAACTATTAATGTATTTTCTTTAGCTTCTACAGTTCCATTAAATTTTCCATGAACTGTATCGTATTTTACCATGTAAGCCATATAGTCTGCTGTTATAAATGGATCATTTATAGCAACGATTTCTACATCATCTCCTTTTGTTAATGCTGCTTGGAATGCTAATTTTCCAATTCTTCCAAAACCATTAAAACCAATCTTAATTGACATTAAAATTCCTCCATTCTTTTACGCAAAACACGCGCATAAATTCGTCAGCTTCCCTGACTTAAACATTCTATAACAAAAAAGAATACTTTGCAAGTATTCTTTACTAATTATTTTCATTTTATACATATTTTTGTACTTTTATAACAAATCTTTCATTTCTAGTTTTACGAATTATTTCTATTATTTTAAATCTACCTTTTCCTCTAATTGTCAATATATCACTTACTTTAACCTCTTTTGTTCCTCTAGGTTCTACTACAAAATTTAAAAATACTCTTTCTTCTTTTATAAGTTCTGAACTTTTATTTCTCGAAACTTTTATAAGTTCTGAAACTACTGAATCTAATCTCATAGATGGAACTATAATTTCTATATCTTGATATTTTTCTTTTTTCTCTTTGAGATTTTCTATTTTTTCTTGCTCTATTTTGGCTTTACTAAATCTTGTAAGTTCAGGTAAGTTATATTTAAGATATTTTGTAACCTCTGGCAAGATGATTATATCTGCTCCTTCATCGTATACAATTATATCTCCAATTTTTTCTCTTTTTATTCCTGTTTTTATAACTCCACCTAGATAATCTCTATGTGTATATTGCCCAACAAGTTGTTTTGATAATATTATTCTTATTATAGATAGATATTCTTCTTTATTTGGTATTTCATTTATAAATATGTTTTCTAATTTTTCAGGATATACTATAAGTATTTTTCTTTCTGCATTTTCAAATCCCCCCCAAATTTTATAATTTCTAATCTTCATTTTCATTAGTAAGTCTAAAACTATTCTTTGTTCATGTTCATCTAAAAAGTCTGTACTTACTATTTTATTTTTTGTTTTTGAAATTCTTATCCTATCTAAAACTTTTGCTAATAATACTTTTTCTTTATCATTACTTTTCTCTAATAATTCTTGCTTATTCATACTAATTACCTTATATACAAGATTTAGCTATTGCTTCAGCATCTAATCCATATAGTTTTTCTATTTCTCCTGTTGATGCATGTTTTACAAATTCATCTGGATATCCAAGTTTTTTCATTTTTATGTTTTGAAGATTATTTTTTACTATAAGTTCTGATACCACTGTTCCCAATCCACCTTCTACACTATTATCTTCTATTGTAATTACATTTTTGGTTTTTGATATAGAACTTACAATTGTTTTTTCATCTATTGGTTTTAAAAATCTAGCATTAATTACTTCTGCTTCTATATTTTTTTCTTTTAAAATCTCACTTACTTTCATTGCTCTGTCTACCATCTTTCCTATAGCAACTATTGTAATGTCTTTTCCTTCTTCAATTATTTCTGCTTTTCCTTTTTCTATTGGTTCGTGTTTCTCGAATTTATAATCTCCTTCTCCACCACGTGGATATCTTATAACTACTGGTTCGTTTAAATTTATTGCAAATTCTAACATATCACCTAATTCTATAAAATCTTTTGGTGCCATTATATTAAGGTTTGGAACTACATTAAAGAAAGATAAATCTAATATTCCTTGATGAGTTTCTCCATCATTTCCAACGATTCCTGCCCTATCTACACATAATACAACTGGTAACTTTTGTATACAAACATCATGTATTACCTGATCATATCCTCTTTGATAAAAAGATGAATATATTGGTACAACTGGTATCATTCCATCTTTGGCCATTCCTGCTGCCATTCCTATTGCATGTTGTTCAGCAATCCCAATATCAAAAAACCTATTTGGAAATCTCTTGCTAAACTCTGTAAGACCTGTCCCATCTTTCATTGCTGCAGTTACTGCTACTATTTTTTCATTCTTTTCTGCAAGTTCAACTAATTTTTCTCCAAATGCTTTTGAATAATCTTTTTTCTTAGGGGTTAAACTTTCTCCTGTTTCCAAATTAAAACTTCCTATTCCATGAAATTTATCTGGATTTTCCTCTGCTGGTTTATATCCTTTTCCCTTCTTAGTTACAACATGTATAAGAATTGGTCCATCTAGTAGTTGTTTGGCTGTTTTAAAATAACTTTCTAGTTTTTCTATGTCATGTCCATCTATTGGTCCCATATATTTAAATCCCATATCTTCAAACATCATATTAGGAATCATTAATTGTTTAATACTGTATTTTAGTTTTCTTGTATGTCTTATTATAAAGTCTCCAAACTTAGGTATTTTAGCTACTGCTTTTTTTACATAATTATTTGATTTTGTATAGAACTTTTTAGTCCTTACTCTACTTAAGAATCGAGATATTCCACCAACATTTTTAGAGATACTCATTTCATTATCATTTAGAATAACAATAATATTTGTATTTGAAAATCCTGCATCATTTAATGCTTCTAGTGCCATTCCCCCTGTTAATGCTCCATCTCCAATTACTGCAACTACACTGTGTTTTTCTTTTCTAATATCTCTTGTTCTCGCCATTCCTAAAGCAACAGAAATAGAGGTACTACTATGTCCAGTATTAAAACAATCACATTCAGACTCTGTTGTTTTTGGAAATCCCGCAATACCATTTAATTGTCTTAATGTTTTCATTTGCTCTTTTCTTCCTGTTAGAATTTTATGTACATAAGTTTGGTGTCCTACATCCCATATTATTTTATCTTCTGGTAAATTAAAAACACTATGTAAAGCTAAAGTAAGTTCTACTACACCTAAGTTTGATGCTAAGTGCCCTCCATTTTTTGATACTATATCTAATATATATTCTCTAAGCTCTTCTGCATATTGTTTTTTTTCTTTATAATTTAGTTTTCTTAGATCTTCTGCTGAGTTTATTTTATCTATAAATTTTTCCATTTTTATCCCCTCAATACTTATTAAAAGTTATATCATCATACACTATATCATATTTTTATGTATTTTTCCACATAAAATATAATAAAAAGGTTATTTTAAAAATAACCTTTTA